>NZ_LNDC01000133.1 GCF_001870905.1 Geitlerinema sp. PCC 9228 | reverse complement strand
ACGGCGGCTAAAGCCGCACGGGTCGCTTTTCATCCCTGCTTTAAAAGGTCAGGGCTTTCAAGCTCCCGATTCACGCCGTAAAAAAAGATTTTTCCCTTCGCGATCGCTTTTGCCGAAAAAAACCCTCATAATTTTCCCTCTTCTCCCTCCTGTGGCGACCCTCAATGCCCGACGCTCAACTCCCAAATCCTTCCCCTTGGCCGAGAAATTTTGTCTCGCGATAACCCAAACCCCTAAAATAGACTGCGTCTGCCCTGTGGTCTTTCTACCGGTCAAACCTGGTCAAAGTACCATAGCTGGCTGCTGCATGTTGTTTTTTGTCGTATAGGAAATACGCAAAATGGCTCTAGAATATCCCAACGATCTGAAATACCTAGATTCCCACGAATACGCTCGCTTGGAAGGCGACACCGCCACCATCGGCATTAGTGCGTTCGCCGTGGATCAGCTAGGAGATATTGTATTTTTGGAACTTCCGGAAGTAGGCGATAAAGTAGAGAAAGGGTCTAGTTTCGGTTCGGTAGAATCGGTGAAAGCCGTCGAAGATATGTACGCTCCCCTTTCTGGGGAAGTGCTCGAACGCAACGACGCCGTGGTTGACGCACCAGAAAAAGTTGCTGAAGACCCTTATGGCGAAGGATGGTTGCTCAAAGTACGGGTCAACGATTCTAGCGAACTAGACGATGCTCTTTCCGCGGATGATTACCGTCAAAAAGTGGAAGGACAATAACCGGTAACGGTAGACCCAAGCAAAAATTTATGCCCATCATGGCAACGACAAATCATCGTTGTGATGGGCATCTGCGGGCGTCTCCCTGACTGTGGGAGAAAAATCTTGCAAAATAGATAGTGGTTGCTACTGGAGAAATTATCTGTGGGAAGATACAGTCCACATACCGACTCAACGCGCCAGGAAATGCTGGCAGAACTGGGCTTGGAGAATATCGAGCAGTTGCTGCGTACCATTCCCAAGTCCCTGCGTAACGTTGAGTACAAACTCGATCGAGGGAAAACCGAACTCGAAGTTCGCCAGCGCATCCAAGAACTGGCGGACCAAAATCGCCACCTAGACCAAGCGTCAGCATTTTTAGGTGCTGGTTGCTACCGCCATTACGTACCGGCGGCTGTGTGGGCGATCGCAGGTCGCGGTGAATTCACTACCAGTTACACACCTTACCAACCCGAGGTTTCCCAAGGAACCTTGCAAACAGTTTTTGAATTCCAAACTGGTATTGCCAGGTTAACCGGGATGCCGGTTGCCAATGCGTCTTTGTACGACGGTGCCAGTGCGGCAGCAGAGGCCGTTTTAATGGCTTTGCGCTTGCAGAAAAAGCGATCGCAGCTGCTGGTAGCTGGAACCTTGCATCCAGAATACAAAGAACTTCTGGATACCTATCTGGCAGGTTTGGATATTAACCTCGGTACCCTCAACGCTGATTTATCCGGTCAAATCGACCAAGATTCCCTGCAAGAACAAATTGGCGACGACTGTGCAGCGGTCGTAATTCAATCGCCGAATTTCTGGGGAAATGTCGAAGAAGTAGAAGCGATCGCCAAAACCGTCCACGACGCCGGCGCATTGCTGATTGTGGTGGTTACCGATCCCACCACCATGACCGTTCTCAAAACCCCCGGCGAACAAGGTGCCGACATCGTCGCTGGCGAAGCCCAATGCTTGGGAACCCCACCCGCCTTTGGTGGTCCGCATTTGGGTATTTTAGCAGCTCGCCAAGAGCACGTACGCCAAATCCCAGGGCGTTTGGTCAGTTTGACCACCGACAACCGCGGGCAAACGGTGTATACCCTCACCCTGCAAACCCGCGAACAACACATTCGCCGCGCTAAAGCCACCAGCAACATCTGTACCAACCAATCGCTGATGGCAACAGCGGCGGCAATTTATATGGGATTGGTTGGTCCCCACGGTATGCGGCAAATGGCTAACACCAGCTTGAACCACGCTCACCAGCTGGCTTCTCGCCTGTCGCAACTGCCGGGATACAAACTCCCCTACACCGGGCCGTTTTTCCACGAATTTGTGCTGCGCTGTCCAGTTCCAGCCCAAGAAATGGTACAGCGAGCCACACAAATGGGAATTTATCCCGGTGTTGCCCTCTCAAACTGGTACGACGGCATGGACAACGACCTGTTAATTTGTACCACCGAACTGAATACACCAGCTCAAATGGACCGATTGGTGGAATTCTGTGCCGGCATTTCGTAAGCTGCGATCGATGTTCATTCTAACTAACGGCTTTTGACAAGCCATGACCTTGGGATTGGAAGATGTACGTTCGTGCTTCCAATCCCAATTTTCTTAGCAGCAAGGTCCAAGAATCGATAGGATCGAAAAGGCTAAGATAATTAGCACTCGATATCAAAATATCCGTTGCACATCAGAGGAGAACGCTCAATGGATCTGGTTGCACTCCAGAACTGGCTGGATAATATTTCGTTTGCGGTTTTGTTTGTTACTATGTTGGTTTACTGGGTGGGAGCATCTTTTTCCCGCCTTCCCTACCTTCAAACCATGGGTACCACTGGCATGGCCATTGCCAACCTCACCGTGACAGCTTTGTTGGTCTCTCGCTGGATAGAAGCCGGTTATTTTCCCATAAGCAATTTATACGAATCTCTGTTTTTCCTTTGTTGGGGACTGACAGGGGTCCATTTGCTGGCAGAATCCATGAGTCGCAGCCGTTTGGTGGGCGTTTTTACGTCACCGGTAGCTATGGGAATTACCGCTTTTGCCGCCCTACAACTGCCGCAACGCATGCAAACTTCTGCTCCCTTGGTTCCCGCCCTCAAATCCAACTGGCTGATGATGCATGTGAGCGTCATGATGCTGAGTTACGCTACCTTGATGGTAGGTTCTTTGCTCGCGATCGCATTTTTGATCGTTACCCGCGGCAAAAATGTGGAACTGCACGGCAGTTCCGTGGGCAACGGCTCTTTCCGTAACTACCGCAAAGATACATCCGCCAACCAAATGCCCTCTATGTCTGCCAATGCTTTTGCTAGCAACGGCAACAGCTATACCAACAACGGCAGCTCCAGCAACAACCCAACTGGCAGTACGGCGGTTTTAGAACGCACCACCGCTACCACCGTTACCACGGAAGGTAACACCCTCTCTTTGTCTCCCCATCGCTTGAACCTAGCGGAAACCTTAGATAACCTCAGCTATCGCATTATTGGATTGGGCTTTCCTTTGCTCACCATTGGCATTATTGCTGGTGCGGTTTGGGCAAATGAAGCTTGGGGAACTTACTGGAGTTGGGACCCCAAAGAAACTTGGGCGTTGATTGTTTGGCTGGTGTTTGCTGCTTACTTACACGCTCGCATTACTCGGGGATGGCAAGGTAGAAAACCTGCGATTCTTGCTTCTGCTGGCTTGGTTGTGGTATGGATTTGCTATCTTGGTGTCAATTTGTTAGGGAAAGGACTCCATTCCTACGGCTGGTTCTTTTAACGTAGCCGGGCAGCAAAGAAAGATGGTAAATGTTAAACTCGTAGCTGCTATGCCAGGGAGCTTTTGGAAGCTACGGGTTTAACGTTGCCCTAGAAAAGCAAGACAAGTCCTTAAAAAGCAAAAATTATGGTTTCTACGGTTGTAATTTCCCTGGAAGAAATCGAACAGCTACGCCAGCAGTTGGCAGAATCTCCTGCGAATCTGGATGCTTTGCAAACTATTGAAGATTGCGAGGGGGATTTGGAAGACGCTGCCATCAGCATTGCTTTGCAGGAAGGGCAAGAACCGGATATTTCCGGCGGCTGGTTGCCTAGTTATGCCAAGCGATTTCGCCCGGCAATTTGTTTGGAAGGGGTGAAGGAAGATTTATTGGCAGAAAATTTTACCAATGCGATCGCTACTTTATACGAAAAACGCCTTTGTCCGGAGAAATTAATTATTCCTGTCTTGCTTTATATTTATAAAACCGGCATTGAAGAGTTTTGTGCGCCGTTGAGTCAGTATGAGTGAAAAGCATGGGAGCGTGGGAGCATGGGAGCATGGGAGAAAATATCGAAGATCGTATTTTTGTTTGTGTCAGTTTTTTTGAGTTTTTAAATTTATATAAAATCTGTACGGCAAAGACCCGATAAATCCTCCAGGCTAAGGCTAAAACTTCTTGTGGTTTTTCCCTCCTTCCCCTCCTCCCCCTCCTCCCACTCCTCCCCCTCCTCCCACTCCTCTATCTCAAATGTGATTTATACACCTCGGATTTAGTATAATCTTTTCTAAGAAAACCAAGAATTTTCTCCCAACCAATTGCCCCAACTTTGTGCCATTCGAGTAAGCGATCGCCCCAACCAAACATGGGGTTCGTCGGCTTCTACAGGAAGAATTTTGGCTTTTTCTCCCTTCTGCAAGCGGTCTATCACCCAATTAGCGGCTTCCAATCCTGTAACGTAAGCCTTTTCCTGGGACCAAGAACCGTGGCGGCTGACAATCCAATCCCCACTCAGAAAAACATTGGGAATGCTTGTCGTTGCCGGCATCATGAACTGATAGCTTCCGGGAAAAAAGTGGGTCACTGCATTGGGCAGGCGAATGACGCTGCTATCTACAATCTCAGCTTCGGTAAACTCGGGTATGCAGGTCGCTAAATATTGCTGCACGCGCTGAATAATATCTTCATCGGTCATGGGCAAAAACTGATTGGCGTGATAAAAATCCGCTTCCACTACCGTACCTGGTGCCTCGCGGAACTCATCGTGCAAAGCATTTAGATCGAAAAACGTCCAACCAGTGGTGTTGTCAAAGCCAAAAGCAGCGTTGGAAGCTCTGGGAATGGAAATTTTGCGGTCGAACCACAACCGCGTAGCCAGAACATCAAGAGCGGATAAATTGCGCAACTGGCAAAAATCGCCATATTTCCGCAAATTCTCGCTGCCAGCCACAATTTTTTGCATCCCAGTAACGCCTACAGAAAAAATAACTGCATTGGCAGAAATTACCTCACCATCGCCGCAAATCACACCGGTGGCTTGACCGTATTCGTTCATTTGTACATCGCGAACCGGGCAGTTGGTGCGTACGGTGACGCCCAAAGCTTCCATTTGCTGCAGCCAGGGGCGAAAAATTTGTTCTCCCACCGTGCCGCGACACCAAACCACATCAAAATTGGGTTGGTGCGCCAGGATAAAATAATACAGCATGCCCAGGGTAGCGGCAGCAGAACACTGTTCTCCCGGGGCAAACAATCCCACCAGCAACATGGGTTCAAAGGCTTCTTTGTACAGGCGATGGGTGACGCCGTACTGTTTAAACAGTTCCCGGGCGCTTACCAAATCGTAGCGTTGCCAAGCTTCGTGGGAATTGTCAAAATCTAAGATAGCCTGCAATAACGGTAAAGCAGAAAGGCGATCGCTTAACGGCAGGCGACGAAATTGGGTGTAAACAAAAGTTCCCAACGGCGTGGGCAGCCAAGGCAAATCCTGGAAAATGGGGGATTCCACCTCCAGACCGGCGGGAGAATATTGTGCCGACCTGGTCCAAGGGGTAAACGGCTGCAACCCCAACTCTCGTACCAGAGAAAAAATATTGGCGTAGGGATACCAAAATCCGTGAATTCCTGCTTCTACGGGTTTTCCTTGGGCGGTTTTCCAACCAGCCACCAGACCGCCGGGATAGGCACCGGCTTCTAAAAGGGTCACATCATAACCTTGTTTGGCGAGGTGGTAGGCAGCCCCCAATCCTGCCCAACCAGCACCCGCGATCGCTACCTTGCTCATATGCTATCTTGGTTTCCCTATAATTTCGCGATCGCATTTTTCAACACCGGCGGCAAACGACGCAGAATCTTGCCTTTCTCCGCATCTACTGGCACCAACGTCACCTGACCAGTAACAAATACTTCGTGACTTTGAGGATCGGCAATTTCGTATTCCCAAACCAGCTTCACCCCTTCCATCGATTGCATGCGGCTTTTGACCACCGCTGTCATGCCCATGTACATGGGTTTGTGGTAACGTACCGATAAATCCACCACCGGCAAATTGCATCCCGAATTCACCAAATCGGTATATTCAATGCCAATGGCACTGAGATATTCCACCCTCGCTTCTTCCATCCAAGCAATATAAGCACCATGCCAAACTACCCCGGCATAGTCCGTATGGTGGGGATGGGCTTTGACTGGGTATTCAAACCAGCTAGGAGAATTGCGCTCGTTGTGTTTGGGTTCGCGTTGTTGCACCGGTGGAAAATGAGCTAGTTTGTCTTCGCTCATAGCCAATTTCCCTAAAAAAAGGACATCTATTTACAAAATTTTACTACGAATTTTCCTGACTGGGGAAACGCGATCGCGCTTTTGCTGGTTGGGTTTGCCAGAAAACTCCACCAGCCACCACTGGCCGCGACCACCTGCCCGTGCGATCGTATATCGTAATATTCCTTTGAAGTTTTTAACCTTCACAGTATCCTAAATGGTGGCACGATCGAAAAACTCCCAAATCTATTTACAGGCAAAGCCAACCCACTTATTTCTCGTAATCTTTTTGTACTGGTGGTTTTATGATAGAAAAAATTTTAGTAGCCGTTGCCGGACGGGGACTCTGCGAAGAAATGTTTAACATGTTGATGGAAGTCCCCTCCCTACAAAATGTTTCCGTAACTGTTTTGCACGTAGTTCCCAACGAAACGAGTGCCGATGACATGGCAGAAAAGCTCGAACAAGGGGGAAAATATCTAGCCCAAGCCGTACAGTCATTAAAAATTGACCCCAACCGCGTCAATCCCCGCCTCAAACAAGGCGACCCCAAAACCGTGGTTTTGGAAGTAGCGGAAGAAGAAAACGCCGATTTAATTATTATGGGTTCTCGGGCGTTGGGCAGGCTGCAAGCCATTTTGGAAAATTCCGTCAGCCAATATGTGTTCCAGTTATCGTCGCTGCCCATGTTGCTGGTGAAAGACGACGTATACGTCAAACGCCTGAAGCGGTTGGTAGTGGCTGTGGACAGTTCTGCCGCCTCAAAAGATGCCCTAGAAATGGCGATTTTCCTTGCCCGAGACCTGCAAGGATGTCAGTTGGATTTCATCCGGGTGAATTCTCCTGAAAACGTTAGCCATCCCGAACAGGAATCGGCGCTTGCGGCAGCCGCTGCTGAGGCGAAAAAATATGGAATTAAGTACCATTGCCAACTAACGAGTGGCAATGCGGGTGAAGAAATTTGTAAAGCCGCCTCCAATGCCAACGCCGATTTATTGCTGCTAGGGTCTCCTGACCGCCGACCTTCTGTTGCGAAAGGATTGCCCGATTTGGACCGATTGCTGGGTAATTCCGTATCGGATTACGTCCGAGTCAAGGCTGAATGTCCAGTGTTGCTAACCAGAACCCCAGGGCAGTAGTTCCTGCCCAAATCGAACATACAAATATAAAAGGCGCTGTAGAGAACCTCCCAGCGCCTTTTTAAGTTTTTTCTATCAAAAAACCAGCCAGTAAATGCTAAACCAATTATTCAAACATAGCCGGGCAGAGAAACAATTTTGATATTGTTTTAGCCTTCGCCACGACTAGCAGTTTGAATGTATAGGATTAACAAAAACACGGTTGGCACGAGTACAAAGAGAACGCTGGCTACAAAACCGAGATCGTTAACTTCCATGACACCCAGCCTCTTAACTGCACAAAATCAGGTCATCTATAGAATATCATGGTTTGGTAGCGATCGCCTTCCATCTGGCGTAGGAATAAATTCTCAAAAAAATACAGCAGTCCTTTCTTAGCAGACCGCTATACCCATGAAGCGCCTTGCCCTCCAGCCACTTTGAACCTTCATGCTACGGTTTGGTTTTAATCTTAACAGGACCGTATACCAAAGTTTGGCAAGAGAGGCGATAGCTATCGGGCTTGTTTTTTAACTTCCGTTTTTCGGCTTCCGTGCGCTCGGAAAGATTTTCCATGCCTTCTTCAACTTCCACAATACAGGTCCCGCACTGGCCGTAACCACCGCAGTTCATCATTTTGCCCCAAACTTTGTAGATATCGATACCATTTTCCATGGCTTTTATACGCAAATTGGCACCTTCGGAGGCCACAACTTCTTTATTTTCTTTGCTAAAGTTGATGTTCGGCATGGTTGCTTCCTTTGGTCCTTATTTTTCTTTGACAAGTGAAAAATCCGGCAGCTCTCCCAAAAGCGCTGACCGTGGAGGAGGTCGGGTTGGCTAGCATTTCCGTAGTGGAAGCGGAAATCTGCCCAAAACCCGACAATATTTAACGGATTTTCATACTAGTTCTAGGCTAGCAAATTATTCCTCAGCGTCGGGAACGCTAATAGCTTGTTGGTCTAAATTGGATAGCGATCGCTGCAATTGAGCCAAAGCTCGATTGTACCCCAAAATGGCTCGCACCAAATTCCCCTCCGAGCGCGTCAGCTCGGTTTCGGCATCGAGAACATCCGTATTGGTTCCTACACCAGCTTGAAAGCGCAACCGTGCTAGGCGTAGGGCTTCTCGCGCTTGTTCTACCCCTTTTCTCGCCGTTTCAATATTTTGCAGGTTGGCTTGCAAATCGAAAAAGGCTTGCTCTACCTGAGTGCGAATTTGCTGGCGCAGGTTCGCAAACCGATTTTCGGCGATTTCGCGGTTCTTTTCCTCCTGTCTGGCTCTAGCAACCGCCGCTCCGCCATCGTAGAGACGCCATTGGATGGTGGCTTGTACGGTATTCCCATCAGCAATCCCCGTACCGTCGTCAAATTCATCCAAAAGGTTGTAATCGGCAGAAATGCTGACCTGCGGGCGAACGTTGGAAAGAGCTACCTGTCTTTGTGCTTCGCTAATTTCCCGCTGCAACAACTGCTGTTCCAATTCGGCTCGGTTTTTCAACGCCAAAACAATGCTTTTTTCTAGAGAATAATTCCACAAACCAGCAATATCTACATCATCCACAGCCGTAACCGTCACCGACTGCGGCACGCTGAGCAATCGGGAAAGTTCTCGCTGGGAACTGCGCAGGTCACTTCTGGCTTGGGTTAAGTTTTGTACTTCGTTGGATAAATTGACCTCACTTTGCAGCACTTCAAACCGAGTTCCCAATCCAGCCTCTTCCAAAGCTTCGGCATCGCGCAAACTCTGTCTGGCGTTTTTGACGGCTTGTTCGGCAATCCGTACGTTTTCTTCGGCTTGCTGGACATCGTAGTAAGCGTTGGTGACCTCCAGCAGGATATCTTCTACTTGTCGTTCTACTTCCAGCTCTTGCCGGCGCAACTGCTTGCGACTGGCACGAATTTGCCCGGTACGCCGCCCCCCAGTATAAACATCGTAGGAAAGCTGAATGGCGGCATTCCAGGTGCTGGTTGTGATGTCTTGCTGCTGAAAGGCACCAGAGGTGACTTCGTTTTGCAGTTCCGTAGCTGCTGAGTCCTGGCGGCTGATGCTGGTATTGAGGTCGAGGTTGGGCAACCAAGCTGCTAGGGCTTCTCGCAAACGAAACTTGCTTTGTTCTAGCTGCAATCTAGCCTGCTGCAAGTCGCGATTGTTGCGCAGGGCTAACCGGCGTGCTTGTTGGAGGGTGAGTTCCCGGACTTCCTGTACCTCCACTTCCTCGGGTTGGGTGGGAAATTGCAGGGGATTGGCATTGGGATAGAGCGACTCCAGGTTACTAGGGGTTTCTGGTGCAGGTGACGGCGCTTCTATGGTGGGTTCCGGTGGTTCCGGACCGGGCACTGGCATTGGTTCGCCGCTGCTTGCGGGCATGGTATTGTTTTGGTTTTCGCTATTGTCTTCGCCGGTAGCTTGCGCCAGGTTGGGGTTGGAGGTTTCGGTATTGGTGTCAGGGGCAGAGAGGTCTTTGGGAGTAGCGGCGGCACGAGAGGAGCCCAGATTGAGTAGCATCAAGGCACTAATGCCCACAGCCATGAATTCGCGTGAATTTAGCATAGTGGTTTTTCGATCGCTGTAGTGTGAATAGAGACAGTTCCTAGATGATGCCTAAATATGGAGACATTGAGCGTAGGATTTCTACAGATTCGGTGATGGCACCAAGAGAGCATAGTACCTTGATAGGTTGAAGCAATTAAAGAGGAAAATGGGTTTTTTATGAATAAATAGTTATTTACGCCTGCATGCGGATAGTTCCCATCATGCCCAAATCTTCATGGTCTAAAATATGGCAGTGATAGACGGTTTTGCCGGCAAAATCTTGAAAACGGGTGCGAATACGCACGGTTTCCCCACTTCTGACCAATACCACATCTTTCCAGTAGCGATCGCTTTGTACGGGCAAAATTCCTAAATCTCCAGATGCCCCCCGGCGAGAAATAATTTGAAAAGGATTGGTATGCAGGTGAAAAGGATGGTCCATCCCCCCAATATTGCGAATTTCCCAATCTTCCACCGAATTTAACGCTACTTGGGTATCAATGCGCGATCCGCTGAAAGCCCGACCGTTAATTAAAAACGCCATGCCCATCCCTGGTTCCATGCCGTGGTTGAGGGTAAAACGACGTACGTTGCTCGCTTCTGGCAAAGATTCTACCGGTATTAATTTCTCGGGTAGCTTTGGCGGCGATTGGTTCTGGTACGATTCGCGGCTGTAGGTAACGGTAGCAATCGATTGGGCGGATTCCTGTTTCCTTCTTTGGTGGTGCCCGCGCCCCATCATGCCTCTACCACCCATCATGCCCATGGTTCCTCGGTCATAGGGTAGATTGAGCAGGCGATATTCTCCAGGTTGGCGATTCCCGGAAATTAAAACATCAATTCGTTCTCCCGGCGACAGCAGCAGTTCTGACATTTCTATAGGTTCTGTCACCGCCCCGCCATCGGTGGCAATGACGTAGAAAGGATGTTCTGGCAACGCCAGGCGATAAAAACGTGATGGCGAAGCATTGAGCAATCGCAGGCGCAACCATCCCCCTTGAGGAATCATCAGTTGTGGGTTGGTACGACCGTTGCCAGTTATAACATTGCCTTCCCTGCCCAACATCTGTGACATATGATTGGGGGCAACCAAACGGTTATTATTTCCCAGAGAAAAATCCTGCAAAACCAAAAATTCTTCGCGGGCAGCTTTGACAACTGGAAGTTCATCCAATTCTCCCCGTACGACCAACAATCCTGCCAAACCACCAGCGACCTGAGAAGCTACCAAACCGTGGTAGTGGGGGTGGTACCAAAACAAACCGGCGGGATGGTTGGATGGAATTTGAAATTCGTAGGTAAATGTTTCTTGAGAGGGAACGTCTATAAATATATTATCGGCGTTGCCTGTCGGCGAAACGTGCAAGCCGTGGTAGTGCAAATTGGTGGATTCCGAAAGGCGATTGGTAAAGCGAATCCGAACCGTATCTCCTGGTTTGGCTTCTAGGAGAGGACCGGGAACTTGTTGGTTGTAGTTCAACAAATAGGCAGGTTGGTTGCCTAAAGAGACTTTGTTGTAGCTGGCGGTAAGGTCTAGGTCTAACAGTCCATCTTGACTGGGATGGTTTTGCTGTTGTTGGGAAATAGCGTCTGATTTGGGTAAGGCACAGCGACCGAGAAATACAGCGGCGGTGGCTGAGGTGCTAAGGGCTAGAAATTGACGACGATTCATGGCTTTTTCGCTGGTTTTGACTGATTTTTATAGTATATTATGACAATGTTTGTTTTTTTTAATAGTAATTAAATATAAATAAGTTAATATAGAAAATATTTAACCCAGTAAAGCAACCCGGGCGTGCCGACAATGGCGGCGAGAATGACTTCTCCCCAACCGGCTGTTGGTGATTTCGCTATCTGTTGGTTGGATGTGGGTTGAGCGTTCGTTGATGGCTCTGGCGATTGATTTTGGGGGGTATCTGGGGTTTTTGGATCGCTACCACAAGCGGGGTTGCCCTGAGTTGGCGTACAGGTATTTTTAGGGGATGGGGAACTGGAGGTTTGATTCTGCTGGTTTGGTTGGTGAAATTCCGGTGCGTGGGCGGCTGCTGGTTGGGCAATTATACTGAGAGCCGCGATCGCTGGAAAAAGAGTTTGGTATCTCAAAACAGATATCCATGGGCTGTTTGCGTAGAAGTTCGATCGTAAACTTTCCAGCACCATGGAGAGTCAAAGGATTTCGGAAAAACTTTACAAAAATTTAAAAAGTTGTCTATCGTGTAAATATGGGTTACAATAAACACGGATATATCAAACTGATATATGTTGGAACTATCGGCACTCGGGTTGCTGCAACGGGAACCCCTGCACGGCTACAAGCTCAAACAAAAACTGGAAATGTTTATGGACTGCAGCATTAGCGTCAACTACGGAGCCATTTATCCGTTATTGCGACGGTTGCAGCAGCAGGGGTCGATTGTGGCCGTGGAATCGAATGATGGTGAAGGTAGAGGCGGCAAAAAAGTCTACCAAATCACCGAACAGGGAAGAGTGCGCTGGCGGGAAAAAATGATGGAACACCCGCAAGAAAGTTGGGTAAATGCGCGATCGCGTTTTGCCATTAAATTCTTTTTTTTTAGCGACCTAGAACCGCAAGCGCGTATCGACCTGATGGAACATCGTTTGATGGTTTGTAAGCTGCGCCAACAAGAGGTCGAAAAAGAATACATACCACAAGTGCCCAACGACCCTTACAAGCAAGCGATCGTACAGCGACATTTAGAAACCCTCAACCATGAAATTGAGTGGTTGAGCCAGCAGCTAACCCGAGAATATGCCGAAAAGCAACCCAACAGTTAAATTATATATTTAAAACCCAAACGCCCACACTCGATTGCCCTTTATTCAGCTTGCTCTCCTAACCTTATCGGGGAAAGATATCCTACCATGAACTTTTCCAACACCAACAACCAAACAGATAACAATCTAGAAGCGGAGGTTTCCCCAGCAAACACGTCTACAGAGGCCGCAAATACCGGCACTACAGCCGAAACCTCCAAACCATCAACCTTTGGCAAACGGGTTCCCAAATGGATTTTTGTAGCTGGGGCTGCCATCTTGGTCACGGGAGCGGGTTTGGGTATTTATACATGGCAAGCGCGCCAACAAACACCAGCAACTGCCGCCAGCGAACAATCGGGTGGCAAGCCCCGAGGAACCCCCGTCAAACTGGAAACCGTAGAACCTTCCAGCTTGGAAGAAACCTCCGAGTTTGTGGGCACCTTGGAAGCCCAGCAATCCGTTGCCGTGCGTGCGGAAACCAATGGGCGCATCGTGGAAATTTATGTAGAAGAAGGCGATCGCGTGAGGTCAGGTCAGTCCCTCGCCCGGTTGGATAGCCGAGAAGTCCAAGCCGACTTGCGCCAAGCCAAAGCAAATTTATTGCGCACGAAAGCACAACTTGCCGAAGCCCAAGCCGGACCCCGGGTCGAAGAAATTGCCCAAGCCCGAGCGCGCTTAGAACAGGCAGAAGCTCGTTTGGAAAACGCCAAAGCCGGTGCCCAACCGGAAGAAATCGCCCAAGCCCAAGCCCGGGTTGAATCCGCCCAAGCCCAAGCCGAATTAGCGAAAGCCCGGGTCGAGCGGTATCGGCAGTTAGAATCCGAAGGAGCGGTATCAAAAGATACCTTGGATGAGTTTGTTCGGGAATTCCGACAAGCGCAAGCCAACTTAGAAGAAGCCAGGCGTAACTTGCAAGAAATTCAGAAAGGTCAAAACGCCGACGTAGACGAACTGGCTGCCCAAGTGGCGGAACAACGGGAAGAACTGCGGGAGCTGGAAAACGGCACCCGCGCCGAAGAAATCGCCCGATTGGAAGCAGAGGTTGCCGACGCCCGGGCACAGGTGCAAGCGCGGGAAGTACAGCTACAAGATACAATTATCAAAGCCTCTTTTGCGGGAGAAGTGGGCGATATTCCCGTGGATGTAGGCGATTATTTGCAACAAGGGGATGAATTTACCAACCTCATTCAAAACCAACTCCTGTTTTTGCGCATGTCCATTCCCGCCGAACGTTCCGACCAATTGCAGTTGGGATTGCCCGTACGGTTGTACGATAGCGACAACCAGCTATTAAAAACTGGCAAAATTCGCTTTATTTCTCCGCAAGTGAACACCGACTCCCAAACCATTCTGGTGAAAGCAGCCTTTGAAAACACCAAAGGCAACCTGCGAGATGGTCAGTTTGTGCGCGGGGAAGTCATATGGGAGAAACGGGAAAATACATTTGTAGTTCCCACCAATGCTGTGATATTTAGCGGCGACAAAACCTTTATTTATGTGGCTCAAGAAGGAGAAACCCTCACAGCGAAAAAACAACCCGTCCAGTTAGGGCTAACTTTAGGCGATCGCGCGGAAGTAGTCCAAGGTCTGCAAAGCGGCGATCGCATCGTCGTCTCCGGTACCCAAAAAATCGGCGACGGCGCGCCCCTAATGCCCCTAGGAGCAAAACCAAAAGACCAACAACCATCCTCTCAGTAACCACCGATTTCTTGATTCGTGCAACTATAAAACATCCTGAATGCCACTATGTTTGCTCACTTCTTCATCAAGCGACCGGTCTTTGCTTCCGTCTGCTCCCTCCTCATCATTCTTGTTGGCTTTGTCGGCTACACCCGCTTGCCCGTTCAAGAATTTCCCAGCATCGACCCCCCCGTCGTCAACGTTAACACCATCTATCCCGGTGCCAACTCCAACGTCGTCGAAACCGAAGTCACCGAAATCCTAGAAGACGAAATCAACGGCGTAGAAGGACTCAAAACCCTCTCCTCCACCAGCCGCCAAAGCGTCAGCAGCATCACCGTTGAATTCCAACTCAACCGCGACCTAGACCAAGCCGCCCAAGACGTGCGCACGCGGGTTTCCCAAGTTCTCGGCGAACTCCCCGACCAAGCTGAATCCCCCGTTGTCGAAAAACGTTCCGCCGACGCCTCACCCATTCTTTGGTTTGCCCTTTACGGAGATCGATTTAGCGCCTTAGAACTAAGCAACTACGCCGATAAATTCGTCATCGACGCCCTAGAAAACGTTCCCGGCGTCAGCACCGTCTTTGTTGGCGGGGAAAGGCGCTACGCCATGCGTCTGTGGATCGACCCCCCCAAATTAGCATCGCGCGATCTCACCGTCCTTGACATCGAAAACGCCCTACGACAGGACAACGTAGAAATTCCCGGCGGGCGCATCGAAGCCGACCAAACCGAATACTCCGTGCGGGTTCTCGGGCGCATGTCAGAACCCAGCGAATATGAAAACTTAGTTATCAAAAAACGAGACGACGGCACCCAAATTCGCCTCAAAGACGTAGGTCGAGCCGAAGTTGGCGCGGAAGACTATCGTTCCTTCGTTCGGTTTAACGGGGAAACCGCCCTGGGATTGGGCATTGTCAAACTCTCCGATGCCAACACCATCGCCGTAGCCAAAGCCGCGCAAGAACGGATGGCAGAGCTAGCCCAAGACTTTCCCGAAGGCATGAACTTTCAAGTCGCCTTCAACCGCTCCGAATTCGTAGAAATGGCTATCGACGAAGTTTGGGGAGCTATTTACTTAGCCGTGTTCTTGGTGGTTCTCGTTATTTTCTTCTTCCTGCGCGACTGGCGCGCCACCATCATTCCCGCCGTCACCATCCCCGTCTCCCTCATCGGTGCCTTTGGCATCATGTTTTTCCTCGACTACTCCATCAACACCCTCACTCTATTTGCTCTGACGCTAGCAACCGGGTTGGTGGTAGACGATACCATTGTGGTTTTGGAAAATATTGTCCGCTACGTCGAGGAAAAAGATTTAAAACCCTATCAAGCAGCTATGGCAGGCATTGCCGAAGTGGTCTTTGCCGTCATTGCCACCACCATCGTCTTAATTGCCGTTTTCGTACCCGTTAGCTTTGCCACCGGTAACACCGGGCGCTTGTTTACCCAATTTGCCCTCACCCTAGCCGGTTCGGTGGTGATTTCCTCCTTTGTGGCTCTCACCTTAGCCCCCAGTTTATCCGCCAGGGTTCTCAAACACGGGTCGCAACTGCACGGGCGTTTGTTTGACTGGGTAGAAGCCATGTTGAACCAACTGCAAAACTTCTACCAAAGCAGCTTGCGCAAATTTATGCCCGTCAAAGGTTTGATTATTGGTGGATTCTTCGTTTCCCTAGCCGCCACTGCCTTTCTGTTTACCCGCATTCCCGGCGAATTTCTCCCCCAAGAAGACCGTGGGGCTATTTTTACCGCTATTACCGCACCGGAAGGGGTGACCATTGACTATACTTCCCAGGTGATGGAACAGGTGGAGCAGGTATACAGCGAAGTTCCGGAAGTGGAAAGCTACTTCAGCGTTGGTGCCCTGGGTCGTGGTGCCCCGGGTCAGGTTAACGAAGGGTTTGCCTTTGCCAAATTGAAACCTTGGTCGGAACGTACCGAACCCGGTCAGTCGCAAGAAGCCCTCATCGGTCAACTGTACGGGAAATTTGCGCAAATTACCGATGCGTTGGTGTTTCCATTTTCTCCGCCTTCCCTGCCAGGGTCTGGTTTTAGCCAACCGGTGCAGTATGTTTTGCAAGGAACGGATTTGCAGAATTTAGCTGATGTGTCGGGAGAACTAGCCAATCGCGCTCGACAGTCGCAGACATTGGTTAACGTGGATACGGATTTAAAACTGAACAAACCGGAAATTACCATTCAAATTGACCGCAAACGTGCTGCCGATTTGGGGATTTCCGTACAGGATATTTCCCGCACTATGCAAATTTTGCTGGGCAGTCAGGAAATTACCAATTTCAGCCGGGGCAATCGTTTGTATGAAGTGGTGGTACAAGCGGAGGATTCTTTGCGCAAAGATCCCAATATTATTGAAGAGCTTTATATTCGCTCCCAAAATGGGGGATTGGTGCCTATGGGCAATGTGGTGGATATGAAAACTACGACCACACCACCGCAGATTAATCATTTTAACCGCTTTCGTTCCGCAACTATTAGTGGTAGTCCGGCTCCCAACAGCAGTTTGGGCGAGGCATTGGGTTCTTTGGAGGCGGCAGCCCAAGAAGTGATTCCCGACGATATGCGTACGTCTTTGGCTGGCGAGTCTTTGGAGTTTAAGGAGGCAGGGGAAGCGATTCTGTTTATTTTTGCCCTGGCGTTGGCGTTTATTTTCCTGGTGTTGGCGGCGCAGTTTGAAAGCTATCTGGATCCGTTGGTGGTTTTGCTGGCAGTGCCTTTATCTTTGTTGGGTGCTATAGGTGCTTTGTTGTTGCGCGGATTGCCGTTGAATGTATACAGTCAGATTGGTTTGGTGATGTTGATTGGTTTGTCTACGAAAAATTCTATTTTGATGGTGGAGTTTGCCAATCAGTTACGCCGCCATCACGGGCTATCTATTCCGGAAGCGGCGATGGAAGCGGGCAGGATTCGCTTTCGACCCATTATGATGACGGCTTTTTCGACGATTTTTGGTTTGTTGCCTCTAGCGTTGGCTACTGGTGCTGGTGCTGCTAGCCGTATTTCTATTGGTATGGCGGTGATTGGCGGTATGTTTGTTTCTACTTTTGGTAGTTTGTATGTTGTGCCTGTTTTCTATATTCTGGCTTCTACGTTACAGCGACGTTTCAGCAAGCGATTTTTGGCGGATGATGGGTAGTATACCGAGCATGGGAGAATCAATTACTATAGATTTTCCCCATCTTCTCTGTCTTCCCAAAAATGTTCGAGAAGATTTGCCCTGAAAGTTTACACTGGTAGCAGCTAAATAGCGATCGCTTTTTCTAGGTTGGCTTATGTTGCAGTTTTACTATACGCGCGTTTCCAACAATGCCCGCCGGGTTTGGGTTGCTCTGCTGGAAAAGCAGTTGGAATTTGAATCGGTTTTAATGAATCTGGATGGCGACCAGTTCCAAGAAGATTTTTTGAAACTCAATCCGTTTCACCATATTCCGGTGATTGTTGATAATGGATTTCGGGTTTTTGAATCTTTAGCTATTTTAGATTATCTGGAGGCGAAATACCCCGATCTGCCTTTGTTGCCAACGGATGCGCAAAATATGGCGACGGTACGCATGGTGGAGTTGATAATGATTAACGAGTTCCAACCAGCTACCATTGCTCTGTTACGTCAGAGCATCGATATTCCGGTGGAACCGCAACAGTTGGATAAATCGAAAAAGCAAATTGATACGGTATTGCGCTTTTTGAGCGATTTGTTGATAAAGAATGGTCCCTATTTAATGGGACAACAACTGACCCTGGCGGATATTGTGGCGGGAACGGCAATTCCCAATTTACCTGTATTGGGGATGCCTCTGGATGATTATCCCACAATACAACAGTGGTGCGATCGCTTGCAAGAACGAGACAGTTGGCAGCAAACCACACCCAGCTCAGAAGAACTGGAACAAGCTAAGGCCAAAATTAAGGCTATTGTACAGAATAGATAAACCGTGCGATCGCTATAGCATTTTTATTTGGTTTGTATACAATGCGATTTTGTAGGGGGGCTCACGCGTTGCGCCCCTACAGAATTTTTCAAGCTCAAAAGCAAATTCCATTTATGTTCGATATGCATACTTTATTGTTCAATGCTTCATTATTTCATAGCGATATTTTCTTTGGTAGCAACCATCCCACCTAGCGCCACCAAAGCTTCTCCCAGCCAAAACCGCCAAAAGCCGAATCTGCCTCCCCCCCCAGGTTTCCCGATTCCCTACCAACAAAATTCCCCCCAGATTGACGTTTAATCAACTATAATGTTATATAATTAATAAGATATAAAAAGCATCGGCGGTTGACATCGAGTATACTAGCGCCGAAATCATGACGCTTCGCCTTCGCTGGTGCTGTTTTCGCTAATTGGCTAAGCAGAAGATTTTTAGGGGAAACCTATGACCAAGAAAATATTAGTTTTAGGCGGTGGACTCGGTGGCGTGGAAGCAGCCATCGACTTGAAGAAAAAATTCAAAAACGACTACCAAGTCGATTTAATCTCCAATCGGGATTTTTTGTATATTTACCCGGCTTCCATTTGGCTAGCCATCGGCAAACGCACTGTGGAAGACTTGTCCATTCCCTTGCCGCAACTGGCTGAGATTCACGGATTTAACTTCCTTCATGAAGAAGTGAAGGACATTCGGGCACAACAACAGCGCGTCGTCACCGACCAACAAGAGCATCAGTACGACTACCTCATCGTAGCCTTAGGCGCTACCAAAGTCAAGCCAAAAGGAGTAGAAAATACATATTCCGTATGCAGCGGTCCCGAAGAAGGGATGCGCATTCAAGAGAAATTCCTAGAACTGGTAGAACGAGGTCACGGTACCATTGCCTGCGGTTTCAGCGGCAATCCCAAAGATTCCACCGCCGTGCGCGGCGGTCCTATGTTTGAAGTAGCCTTCAACATGGACCATTACTTGCGGGAAAAAGGATTGCGCGACAACTTTAAACTAATTTTCTTCAGCCCTTCCCCCACCCCAGGGAAACGACTGGGAGAGAAAGGCTTGACCAAACTGGGCGGATTGTTCAAAGAGCGCAATATCGAAACTCGCACGGGCAAGAAATTCAAAGAATTCACCGAAAATTCCATTATTTTTGAAGACGATTCCTACGTGGAAGCCGATTTAATCGCTTATATTCCTGGTTTAAGCGGCAATCCCGTACTGGCGAATTCCGATTTGCCGCTC
Source organism: Geitlerinema sp. PCC 9228 (assembly GCF_001870905.1). Taxonomy (NCBI): domain Bacteria; kingdom Bacillati; phylum Cyanobacteriota; class Cyanophyceae; order Geitlerinematales; family Geitlerinemataceae; genus Geitlerinema; species Geitlerinema sp. PCC 9228. The sequence goes on along the minus strand of NZ_LNDC01000133.1, from coordinate 81,141 downwards.
ACAGATGCCGGATTTGTGCCGGTGAACAATGGCGGCTTGGCGCAAGGATTTGACAATTGCTACGCCATTGGCGATAGTTCCTTCTTTGAAGGACCAACTTGGCGTGCCAAACAAGGGCATTTGGCTGAGGTGATGGCTAGAACCGCTGCCGAAAATATTGCTTTGCAGGAAGCTGGAAAAGAGCCAACTGCCAGTTTCCGCGAAGAAATTAACTTACTGTGCGTGATGGATTTAGGCGATGATGGCGTATTTGTCTATCGCGACGAAGATAAAGGATATGCCCCCAGAGGCATGTGGGCGCACTGGGCAAAACTAGCCTGGGAACGGTATTATAAATGGAACAAGTACGGTAAAATGCCGCGTCTGATGTAAGAATAGGGGGGCATGGGAGCTTCCGGGCATCGGGGTATCGGAGAAAACCACCAATTATATCTCCCACGCACCCGGTGCACCCACGCTTCCCATCATCTCATCTTCAAGATATCTCGGCTTCCCCTACCCCCACTTCCTGCTGCTGGGAATTGCCGCTTTGCAAGTGAGATTCCTCGTTGCTTTTTTCTTCGTAGACGGGTAGGTCGAACCAAAACGTGCTGCCTACGCCGACTTCGCTGATGAGGTGAACTTTGCTGTGGTGTTTGTCGATAATATTGCGGACGATAGACAGACCTAAGCCAGTGCCTTCTAGGGTGTGAATGCGGTTTTCTACCCGGAAAAAGCGGGAAAAGATGCTGTCTTGGTCTTCTTTGTCTATGCCGATGCCGGTGTCGGATACTTCTACGCGCACGAATTTCGGTAATTTATCGGGGGGTAGGTGGGAAGTATCGGCAATGCCGGCGTCTTCTCCGCTGACGAGATAGGCGCGGATGACAATTTTGCCGTCGGCTTCGGTGAATTTGAGGGAGTTGCCGACCAGATTGGAAAAGACTTGCAGCAGCAGGTCGTAATGACCGAGAACTGGGGGTAAGTTGGGTTCGATTTCCTGGGAAATTTCGATTTGGCGGTCTTTGGCGTTGAGTTGGTGGGTGCGCAGGGTTTGTTCGATGGGTTGGGCAATGTCAACGGCGGATAAGTTGTAGTTGTGTTTGGATTCGAGACGGCTTAAATCCAAAACATCGTTAACCAAGCGGGTGAGGCGGTCGGTTTCCCGGTTGGCTGTTTCGAGAAATTCTCGCCGTTCTTGCGGGTTGAGTTCTTCACCGTATTCGTTTAGGGTTTCGATAAAGGATTTTATATTAAATAAGGGCGTGCGCAGTTCGTGGGAAACGTTGCTGATAAATTGACTTTTGGCTTCGTTGAGTTCGGCTTCGCGGGTGATATCTTGTAGGGTGATGGCAATGCCTTTGGGGCAATCCCGCAGTCGGTCAAGAACGTTGGTGAGCAAAATGCGTACGGTGCGTCGGTGGGGTTTTTCCAGGGTAACGCGAAATTCGGAACGTCGGTCTACGGGGGTGACGCCTTCGTTGCCGTCGCTGGTTTGACCGGTAGCCATTTCCTGCAAAGGGCGGCTTAATTCCATTTTGATGGGGTCTGGAAGAAGTTCCAGAATGTTTTGACCGGTGACGCTTTTGCTTTCCCAGCCGAAGATTTGGCTGGCGTTGGGGTTGACGAGGATAATTTGCAGGTTGGTATCGAGCAAGACGGCACCGTCGGCGATGGTGGAGACGAGGGTTTCTAGTTTGGCTTTGCTGGCGGTGAGTTCTTCGATGTTTTGCTCTTCGTAGCGTTCCAGCTTCTCGGCCATTTCGTTGAAGCTGTTGATGAGTTCTCCCAGTTCGCCGCCGAAGGGGAGGTTAATGCGTTGTTTGAAGTTGCCGGCGGCGATGTTTTTGACGCCGACGAGGAGTTCTTTGATGGGTTTGGTGATGGTGAGGGCGTTGAATACGGCACCTAGAATTACCATTGCCCAGATGGAAACAAAAACTGCGATCGCGACATCGCGGGTGAGGTAAGATGACGCTACAACGGTGGGATTGGGATTGGTGCCTACTGCCAAAACCCCCAGATATTCCCCTTCGTGGCGCAGGGGAACAAATACATCGGTCACCTGCCCTTCTGGGGTTTCATGCTGTCTGACCAGGGGGAGTTCGGTGTCTTTGCCAAAGTCATCGGGAAGCTGCATGCGGCGGCGAATGCTTAGGGAGTTATGCACTTCCGATTCCCAAAAAGGGATGCCGAAAAATATGGAACCGTTGCTGTCGGCGTAGAGCAAATAGCGTACGCTGGAGGTACTTCGATAAAATCTTTGGGAAAAACGAGCTAGTTCGGCGCGGTTGTCTTCGGCGACGAGGGGGGCAACGTTGGCGGCTAGCAGCAATCCCAAATCCCGACCGAAGCGGGTGTCGTTCATGCGTGCGTCTTGTTGAATGGTGTTGACCGCCCAAAAGGTTAGACCGCTCATGACTAGAGAAACCACCAAGGTGGCAACCGCCATGAGCTTGGTTTGTAGGGTAAATTCCGACCACCAACGGGCAATCCGCTGCATCATTTGCTTAATCTGAGTTAGCAAGGTAAATCAATGGTTTGCTTGAGCCTGCTGGGATTTGTCTTATCCCTGGGGGAGGGATTTCTCCTCAATAGGGATTAACTTCTTATATTTTGACACGTTTGTTTTGGGTCTATGGAAAAGGCGTTATAGATCGGCTACAGGTTGTTACGGGTTTTGGGAATTTTGGGTTTCTAGAACTTGATAGCCAATATCTCGACGGTAGTAACAGTTTGTAAAGTTAATTTTTGAGAGGGCTTGGTAGCTATTTTCCAATGCGATCGCTAAATGGTCACCCAGACCGGTTACTCCCAAAACCCGACCGCCGCTGGTTACCAATTGTTGGTCTTTAATCTGAGTGCCGGCATGGAAGACAAGGGCACCGGTTTCTTCGGCTTCGGCAATGCCGGTGATGGGATAGCCTTTGGCGTAGCTGCCGGGATAGCCACCGGAGGCGACAACGACACAAGCTGCCGAACTGCTTTTCCAACGAATGGGGGGATGTTGGTCTAGTTTTTGCTGGGTAACCGCTAGCATTAAGGAGTCTAGGGGGGTTTCCAGGATGGGTAAGATGGCTTGGGTTTCTGGGTCGCCGAAACGGCAGTTGAATTCCAAAACTTTTATATCCCCTTGGGGGGAAACAATTAAACCGGCATACAAGACGCCGCGATAATCAATGCCACGTTTTTGCATGGCCGCGATCGCTTTTTCTAAAATTTCTGTTTTGACGGTATCCAACGCCGGGGAGGAAAAAAATGGCGTGGGAACGTAAGCACCCATGCCGCCGGTGTTATCGCCGGTATCTCCTTCGCCAATGGGTTTGTGGTCTTGCGCCGGTAGCAGGGGGCGAATGGTTTTGCCGTCGGTGATGGCGAGAACCGATACTTCCTGACCTTGCAGGTATTCTTCGATGACCACTTGGTTGCCGGCAGTCCCCAATTTACCACCAAAGAAATCTCGGACGGTATTTTGTGCTTCTGCTACGGTAGATGCGATCGCTACGCCTTTGCCAGCCGCCAACCCGTCGGCTTTGACAACGATAGGTGGGGTTTGGTTGGCGATATAGTCTAAGGCAGCGTCTAAATGTTCGCGAGAAAAGGTAGCGGCGGCAGCGGTGGGAATGCCGGCTTCGTTGCAGAGTTGTTTTGCCCAGGATTTGCTGGATTCAATTTGGGCGGCGGCTTGGGTAGGACCAAAAACGGCAATGCCTTCGGCTTGGAAAAAATCGGCGATACCAGCGGCTAGGGGGTCTTCTGGACCTACTACGACCAAATCAATATGGCGATCGCGCACCGCCTCTTTCATTTTGGCAAAATCTGTCACGCCCACGGGGATATTTTCGCAGCCTTCCATCAATTCGGTGCCCCCATTTCCCGGGGCAACGCAAACTTGCTGCACTTGGGGCGATCGCAGCAAGGTCCACGCCAGCGCGTGTTCCCGACCACCATTACCAACAATGAGAATATTCAAGGTTTTGGATCCTTTACGTTCTACCTACCAAATGGGAGCCAGCAAATCTCTATCTTACCACAACGAAAAGTATTTTATTATTTTTCCCATAAATTATCTCTATTTAGTACGAAAAAACGGAACCTTCTTCCCTCATGCTAAAGTATGGATTAGGATGGTTGCGAATTAGGAGAAAAAATCGTGGCGAATATTGTTGACATTGCCGTGCAATCGGATTCCTTCAAAACTTTGGTAACCGCCGTGCAAGTGGCTGGTTTGGTTGATGCCTTAAAAGATGCCGAATCCCTGACGGTATTTGCCCCCACCGACGATGCTTTTGCCAAATTGCCACCAGGAACGGTAGACTCTCTTGTGAAAGCACCGCCGCAGTTGGGTAGAATTTTAAGCTTTCACGTGGTTCCCGGAAAATACACCAAATCCGATTTAGCCAATATCGAATCGCTGACTTCTTTAGAAGGGTCGCCGATTCCCATTCGCGCGGGGGAAAACTTTGAAGTCAAAAATGCCACGGTCGTGCAACCCGATATTGAAGCCGACAATGGTGTTATCCACGTTATCGATACGGTGATGTTAATGGGATAGCGGCGAACTCAGAAGTAACTCGCGATCGCTAGTTTGTTGTCAGTCTTTCCGATGGCAATGTCGTTGTTTCTGGCAAACGAACGGTGACGGTAATATTGCCTCGATCGATATTCAGGGCGACGTTATCTTGAAGCAGCTCGAAAATTAATGCCAAATCTTCTTGGTTGATGCCTATTTTTCTGGTTAGCTGTTGCCCGCCGTTTTCTATAAATAGCTCGTCGATTGGTTTGCCATTCCAACGTTGGACTTGATTTTCTACTTGTCTTTTGATAAAAGTGGCAACCAAATTCTCGGGAAGGTTGCGCGAAGAAGTAATGTCGGTTTCGCCCACTTCTAAAGATAGTTTGCCGTTGCTGGCACCAACCATTAAGTCTTGCGCAAAATTCAAGTCAATGGCACCAGCCAAAGGTGCCTTAAAGACAACATCCCCCGTAAAAACGACACCAGTATCTTCAAATCGATATTGCAGGTTGCTAATCTGCAAGCGATTGTTGGTTTCGTCTTCGATGCGGTTTTTCACATCGTTTAATAGCTGGCTGGCGTTGAAAATCTCTTCCAAACATCGGGAAGTCATCGTAATTTCTAAATTGGTTGGCGAATTGACTTTTTGATGACGCTGGAAATCGATATCGCAAGCTGGTTGAAAAGCGGTAGCAGATGGGTTGGCAGCTAGTGTTGGTGGTGCAGATATTCCCCAGTTCAAAAATCCAGTTAAGATAAAAACGAGTAAAATGGTAAGCCAGGTGTGCGATCGCATGGTTTCATCTCAATAGCATTAGGCAGGTTGTTCGGATCGAGGAACAGAACAGATAGAAATCAATTTCCATCCGTTCTGTTATTTTTCAAGCAAAAGCACTGCGTCTATTCTAAGGGCAGTTTTTCTTTGAGTTGCAAAGCCTCTTTGAGGGTTTTGGCGATTTCCTCTTTTTGGGCAAATTCCCCCTCGAACAGAGCTTGCAGTTTTTCGTTTAATTGTTGGTAAGCTTCCTCCGTGGTTAGGGGGTCAGCTAACTTCTTCACCTTACTTTCAAAATACTGGGAAGCCGCATAACCAATGGCATGGAAAGCAATGGTGTTGTTGCTGGCGTTGACTGGAATATCGCTTCCAGTGGCATTTTGTTCTTGTAGAAAAGTAACTCCAAGGGTTTGCGTGCGTTCCTGACTGTGAACGACGGCAAATGTGGCTAGCAGTTCGTGTTCGTTAATTTTTTCAAACCCATAGCAAACGCCCACCTGATAAATTAATTCCGATAGCATGGGGGCAGTTGCCATCCAATTGACCAGCAACTCATCCTGATTTTCTGAATTCGGTACCAGACTGGTTAGAGTAGAAAATAAAGCTTTTTCTTGAATTAGGCGATTGGCAATTTGTTGGGGCGTTTCTTGGGGATACTGGTTTTTCAAATTGGCAACTTCTTCTTGGGCTTTTGGCGTGTCAATATTTTTAATAGCCGACCAAATGCGTTTTTGCCAAATTTCATCGTAGCTTTCAATGGTTTGCCGTAGCGATGCCACAAAGCGATCCAACCACTGACGAATTTGACCGAGCAAATCGTCGCCAGCGTTGACTCCCGCTTCAAAGGTTTCGGCAATTTCTTTGGCAGTTTCTGTTGCTAACTCCCGCGTATGTTTGGCGATGCGGGTAATGGTATGTACGTATTCGCTGGCTTGGTTTTCCAGACCGCCTTTTAACTCCCCTGCCAGTTTCTGTAAGGCGTTTACTTCTTGGGTGGCAACCTCTTCCCCTTCTTGGCGGGGGTCTTTTGAACCTTGTTCGGCAGCAATTTTATCTTCCGCGATCAAAATCGCTGTTTCTGGCACCCAGGTTCCTTCTTTTTCCCCTTCTACTCGAAAACACACCCGACGATCGCTGGTATAAGCCGCGATCGCTAAGACCTTTCCGCTTTTGACTTCATTACCAATTTGGCAAGTTGTCGCATTGAAGAAATTATTAGAACTCATAACGAATCACCTAAGAATATAGCTGCGAACGCAATGTTTTCTCGTATGGTGCCAGCAAAGCCATTTTTAGACAAGAGCGCGTTCGGTTGTCTCCTGTTGGTTCCAAAAACCAAATTGACGCAACACTAGCTTATCATATTGCCATTGTATCCGATGCTTGGTAGTTTTTCATTAAATTGAGATAACCGATGGTCTCTGAAACCAGCCAAGCGATCGCAGCCAAGCACATACAACCCCTATCAGTAGTTTTGAATCATAATTTCTTGCCCCGCCGCTGCCGAAGTTTGTTTGTAATTGTTCATACCGTATTGCAAATTCCAGGGCGTAATTTTCGCAAAATCAAATAGTTCTCGAATTTCCGGAGAATCGTCGTAGGTTATCAGCCATTGATGGGAACAGCGACGCATATTGTTGGCAAATCGTTCGTGGTCGAAAGAAGTATGGAGATTCCCTTTAACGCCGTAGAGACAGGATTTGGTAGAACGAAAGTAGGGAGGGTCTAGAAAAATAAACACGTTCTCTCCATTTTGAAATAATAACTCTTCGTAGTCCTGATTTGTAATCCGAACTGAAGATAGGACAGAACATAATTTCTGCAATCGCTCTATAGATGAATCGGTAAAGCGACGTTCAAAAGCCTGTTGGGAATATCCTCCCGAATCGACTGTTCCAGAAAAAGTAATGCGGTTCAAAACAAAAAAACGTACCGCTCGTTCAAATTCGCTCGGTTTTAAATCGCTATGAGTTAAATTATGAAATAATTCCCGACCATTATCGTATTTCTGCTTGATATCTCGAACTTGAGAAACCAAATGTTCGATGTCGCTTTGAGCGTATTTCCAAAAACAAAACAGATCGTAGTTCAAATCGTTAATCCAATACGACTGGATTTGTCTGTCAAACAACTGTTTCACCGCCAGAAAAACCGAACCACCCCCCACAAACGGTTCTCTATATTCTTTGATGTTCGGCGGTAGGTGGGGAATAATTGTCTTGAGAGCTTTGGATTTACCGCCGGGATAGCGCAAAGGACTTTTAATTTTATCAATTGTATAATTCATTTTGAAATTTACTGTCAATTAAACTGACTTTGTATTTTTTATAAAGATATATTTTATTGTGATGAAAGTCCGATAAATGCAAACTCGCTTTGTATAGGAACTTCCACAGTAACAATTGCATATTTCTAGCGGAAACTACCACAGCAAAGGATAGGATAGTCTGGAACAAGCGACCCAGCAAGCTGAAATTTTGGATAAAAATATTGGGAAATCGTTCTTTGGGTCAAAATGGTGCCCAATATGAGGCCAATACTGCCAGGAAGTTGGGATATTCACCAGTGATTTATCAAAAAGGAGAATTGTTTGCTACGACAATTGGACCGTTTCCTTCTAAAACTGAAGCTGACAACGCGAATATCGCCGTTCGTTCTAATATTCGCGAATCTGCTTTTGTTGTTAATACAGGAAATTGGTGTCCGCAACCAATGGAACAGGAAGGATATTGGCAATGTTAGTAGTTTTTGAATCTTTAGGTAGCGATTTTTTAGAATCAAGATAGAAGCGATCGCTTCCCATCGCTCTATGCTTCGTTTTACCAAAACCCCCATCATACCACAAATTAGCCATATCATCAAATTTTTCCGCCTGACAACCCTAAAATTTGAGATGGAAGCGAAAAGGGGAGCGATCGCGTTTTGTCTGACGAAGTTCTGGGGGGTGCGGGCGTTTTTGTAGCGATTTTCTGTTTAAAAGACAGACGACCCCTTGATTGTGAAATTATCCAAATTCTACCAAATTGGCTGAGAAGACGCAAGTTCGTGAAATAATTGACACGATTCTCAATTAACCCCTTGACAAAAAAATCCCCAAATTCGCCTTTTCTATCAAAATCTCAAAACGTTCGAGGGGAAGAGGATTAGCCAGGGCAATCGTTCGGGGGCATCAATGCATACCACAAGTGAGCAAAATCGTCAAACTGCACCGATTGGTTCGCTCCGAGATGGAAGCGAAAAGGGGAGCGATCGCGTTTTGTCTGACGAAGTTCTGGGGGGTGCGGGCGTTTTTGTAGCGATTTTCTGTTGAAAAGACAGACGACCCCTTGATTATGAAATTATCCCAATTCTACCAAATTGGCTGAGAAGACGCAAGTTCGTAAAATAATTGACACGATTCTCAATTAACCCCTTGACAAAAAAATCCCCAAATTCGCCATTTTGATTAGAATTTTCAAAGTTTAAACGCAAAAAATATTAACCAGCCTAAACATTAACTCCTTACCCCGATAACTTAAAATTACTGGAATCAAAAATCCCTGAATTGTCTGTACTGGCATAGACGCGATCGCCGATCTTATCAAAAATAGGATTAGCGAAAATAGCCAATATCCTGTTTACCAATAAGGAAGAAATAGAAATGGCACAATAGAACCAGTAACGAAAGGAGATGCAATTATGACCTCCCAAGCATCCCATCAAATAGGCGATCGCAACGTCCAAATCCAAAACGCCAACATCCACTACCTAGAAGCCGGCAATGCCGAATCTCCCAGTATCTTGTTTCTCCACGGTGCCAGCTTTTCTGCCAAAACCTGGGAAGAACTGGGGTCTTTGGTTTGGTTTGCCCAACAGGGATATCATGCTGTTTCCATGGATTTGCCCGGATATGGGAAATCGCAAAAGACAGCAGCCCAGCCGGCGGAGTTTTTGCTGGCTTTTTTGGAGGCAACCGGTCTTTCCCAGCCAGTTATCGTTTCCCCTTCCATGAGTGGCAAATACAGCCTGCCGTTTATTGTGCAATATCCCCAGCAATGTCGCGGATGGGTAGCAGTTGCGCCGGTAGGGATTAACAAGTTCAAACAGCAATTGGCAAATGTGAATTTACCGGTTCTGGCAATTTGGGGAAGCAGCGATCGCATTGTACCAGCCAAGCAAGCCGATGTTTTAAAACAAACCATGCCCAACGTACGCAAGGTTATTTTAGAAAAAGCCGGTCATGCTTGCTACATGCGTGCCACCGATGAATTTCACAACCATTTGCTGCAATTTTGTCAGGATTATTCGTAACATACAGACCAACTAGAGTTTTGTTTCTAGTCCGCTTTCAATGATTTTTACAACGGGAAATCGCAAGATCGGTCCCAGAATCTCGTATGGTGGGCATTGCCCACCCTACAAAAATGCCTATTCGCCGAGTGTAAAGGATTTTCGATTGAGCCAAACGATTGTACAAAAAATATATATGCCTGCCACTGATGATTTTTACAACGGGAAATCGTAATATCGGTTCCAGAATCTCTACCTTATTTTTTACTATTAATACCAGAGCGAATAATCCAATAACTTATGGTTAGCGTAAAAACAGCGATCGCTAAACCAATTAAATCCAAGCCAGAACTTTTTTTAAAGTCAAACAAAACAATTTTTCGCGATATGGCAATGAGAGCTGTACCAATAGCCAACTCTAATTGGATGTAATGCTGCCGCAAATAGGCTGTAATATTTGCCATAATTTCCAAAGCAATGAGGATATTTAAAAATAATCCAAAAATCGAAAATAAGGTATCTGTTAGCGAACCTAACGAGCGGGATAACAACTGCTGGGCGATCGCTACCACTAAATCTACCGCAGCCACGAGCAAAACAACGACCATTACTAGGGTCAAAAATTTAGAAAGCTGACCCTGCAACTGTTCGACTCGATACAGAAACCGTTCGTCCTGTAACTCTTTGAGGAAATACCGCCAAAATTTTTTGAATCGCACCACTACTGCCCAACGCGATCGCCCCATCAATAAGATATTAGTATTAGTAGCGCATCTAGGCTAATCCTATTTCTTGAAATTTTTGCAAGAGAGCTTCGGGAAAGTTTTTTGTAAGAGACCTTCGCAAAGCGCCCCCTACCAAAAAATTGTAAATCCCAGACAATCATTGTTTTTCAAAATGGTATAAATTGATTTTAAATTTAGAAACTATAGCGATGGTGCCAAAGATACTTATGCTTCGGACCATCGCTTGACCCATAAGGTTAAATTAGATGCGCTACTAGTTTGAGGGAATAGCTAGCTAACGGGAATTTGGCAAAAACGCCTTTTCAATTAGTGTCAAAGCCTTACCTCATGGGACAATTAGGTCGATAGAGGAACTTTCCTTGAGGGAACGACCTAATACCATTTCCTTAATAATATGCAAGAGATAATAGAGGCATTTTTGTAGGGGCGCAACGCGTGATTAGGGGCGCTTCGCGAAGCACCCCTACCAGGGTAATTGAGAAATTCCAGACAATCGTTGTTTTTCAGAAATGGGATAATTGTCTTGCTTACAGGGAGTTTCAGCTTTTTTGACAGCGAAAAATATTTAAATTTCGCTACAAGATTTTGCGTCAGAACTTGTGTGCGTACAGTACCTCCACGTCACAGAGATAGGTGATGCCCGAATAATCCTCAAAAAATTGCGCTGCGACCTCATCTGAAATTTTCAGGGCCATATCTCGATTGGGGGTTAGCACCTCGAACTTTATATTTGAATTGGTGTCGGAAACGCTGGGTTGTCCCGACGAGCGCACGTTGCGACTGCCTTTACCACCAGCGTCTACCACCGTATAACCGGTAGCTCCGGCTTCGTCGATGATCTTGGCGATCTTTTTCAACAATAACTTTTCCGTGATGATGACAAGTTTGCTGGCTTGCTGGCTCATGTGGGCCACCTCTGAACACGTGTACTTTTTCAATTACGCAGAAATTAACGGCAAGTAAGATTAGCTTCCCATCAGCGTTTGGGCGAGCCCGATATAGAGCGGTATACCTAAAGCAAGCGCAATCGGCGTGCCAACAGCTGTGGATGAGCCAATGTAGGCAGAGGGATTGGCTTTGGGAATGCCAGCCCGTAAAGTGGGTGGTCCTGAGATGTCCGAACTAGAGGCGGCGATGACGGAGAGAATTACGACACCGCCAGGGCTGAATCCCGTTGTGTAGTGAGCAACCATGCCGAGACCAAAGCCAATGAGCCCATGCAGTAGCGGTGCCACCACAGCATATACGGCGTACCACTGAGCTACCTTGCGCAGCTCGTCGATTCTTGCCCAGGCTTCCATACCCATGACCAGCATCAGGATCGAAAGCAGACCACGGAAGAGGGGATTGAAGAAGCTCTCATAGACACTTTCCGGACGGGTTAGGATGCCTAAAGCCAGACCGAGCAGCAGTGCCGATAGGGCAGAACCTTGGAGGCTGTCTTTCACGATAGGCCATATTTCGACTCGCTTGCCTTGCTGCTCGCGATATTCCTGCCGGCTGCTGGGATACTCCGACTCGCTGGGATACCCACCTCCTGCACCAACTGCCTGCTTGCTGAGGACTTCCTGTTTGCTGAGGGCTTCCTGTTTGCTGAGGGCTTCTTGCTTGGTCTTTTGCTTGCCCATATAAATGCTGGCTAAGACAATTGCAGTCACGAGTGCTGGGATGTCCATAAAGGGATAGAGGGCGGCAGCCCAGGCCTCGTATTGCATGCCTTCCGATTCCAGCATTGTGAGACCGGCGGCAAGGGTAGAGCCACTCACGGCACCGAATAAGCCTCCGGTCGCAATGGCATCTACGGTTTTGACTTTCGGCAGCCTGGCTAATGTGTTGCGTGCGATGAGTACGATCAGGATTCCGATGGCCGCAGCAAACACCGCAGGCAACAGCATCTCTGCCAGATTGGCATTGCGGATCGCAATACCGCCGCTCAAACCGACTTTAATGAGCAGCATAAAGACAATGAACTTATAAATCGCATCTGGAATTTGCAGTCGGCTATTGAGGGCAGCAACGACCATACCACCGATTAGAAAGCCGAGTGTCGGGGACTGCAATTTATCCACGAAGCGTGCAAAAAATTCGGACAAGAACTCCACGAAAACCTCCTTTCGCTTCTTCTAAAAAACGGCGATCGCTGTTATCAATGAGTTAAAAAGTAAGGGGAAAGCACTTTACCCCTAGAACTTGTAGACAGGGTTTCCAGAATTACTAAAGCCCCGCTTCCACTATGGGCATGTATCCCCATATCATACGGGTGGTTTTGGGGGCAGCTTCTGACGCTGCGGTGATATCGGTTTGGTTTTTATTGCCGCTACCGAAATTTGGGAATGATAAACAACCGACGGCAGAAGCCACAGTGGTTATGAAAAACTTATGACAGAAATATCGAGAAAAGCCATTCACGGGGTTGCCTCCCTTTTTTTCTATTTTTTTAAGGTTTTAAAAGGCAAAAAGGTTTCTCGAACGCCCCAATCATCTCTATTTCTCTGGAAATTGTTGATTTCCACAATAAAGAAATAGGGCGATCGCGGTTTTAGGTGACTTGGTACGCAACCTTTGGTTTTTGGATGTGAGTGTTTGGGTTGTCGTCATTGTTAAGCGTAGCAAAGAATATGATAAACAACAAGAATGTTTTTTAATTCTCTATATAAGCTTTGATTTTCAATAATTGCGATCGCCCCCGCTGCCCTGCAATTTGCAAAACCAATACCATCCCTGGAAAACCCCCGCCAAATCAAATTTTCAGCATACGAGCTTTCCCCAAGAAATCTAAAAATTTGGCGATCGCTTCTCCCACTCCCCCTCAACTCTCCAATCATTGCAACTCCTGATGCAAATCCTAAATATCACTCTATGATTCACCAAAACACCAAAACCTATTTCCATATTAGGCACCCACGCTCCCATACCCCCATCCTCCCCAACCAAAACGGTCCAATTCTCTGATAGAGTCTACAGAGAACCCCTTGTATCACCCAATTGACAAATGTTTCGCAAAATCTCTCTAGCAAACGTTGCCCTGGTTATTGGTATCCCTCTCACCCTCGTCGGATTTGTTGCCTACGCCCAAGGCAACGCCACCTTAAATCTCGCTGGCTTTTTCTACGGCATTCCGATCGTTTTAGGGGGATTGGCATTAAAAGCTGCCGAACTCAAACCCATCCCCTATTTAGAACCCACTTCCCAATCCACCATCACCTTACGCAACCAGCAAGCCACCCCCACCCAAAATCAAATCCGCAAAGACGTAACCCGCTTTCGCTACGGACAGCAAGCCCATTTAGACACTTCGCTAGAATATATAGGATTGAGTCCCACCGACGAAGAACGTCCCAACTTACAAGGCATTCGCGAAGAAGACCGCCATGGTAGTTATACCCTCGTTTTGCAGTTCCATTCTCCCCAAATTCCGTGGGAAACTTGGCAAAACCAACAAGAAAAAATGACCAAGTTCTTTGGTCCCGGTGTTCGGATAGAATTGCAACAACTGTCCTCCGATTATGTAGAAGTGGCTTTGGTTCGCGATGGGGAAATTTAAAATTTAGCTCAGTACCTGCTGTCTATTTTTCCAACCGAACTTCGTACCACTGCAAAAATTTCCCCGGTTCGACGGTAAACTCGCAGTAGGTTTCCATCATATGTTGCGCCTGTTCCTCAAGCGACCCCATTTGCTGCAACTCTGGTGGCAGTTGGTCGTTTTGGCAGTTTTGAATCGCCTGTTTGAGTTTTTCTAGCAGTTCGGTCGCTGAGAGGAATTGTTCTTCTTGGTTGGGTTCCAATACCACATAGGCATCGGATTCGTACATGATGGAATCTGGCATAGTATCCCCGTTTCTTAATGGCTTTACCACTATCCCTTCTATTTTGTACGCTTGGCGCTCTCTACACAATCCGATCGCTCGTATTTTACTTTCAAATCGACGATAAATTGCTATATATATAGAAAAATAGTAATTCTTGTAAGGGGGATTTGCGAATTGCCCCTGGCGACAACAATAATTTCTAGAAATGGCTATGCCGGAAAATCCCTATGCTTGGATCGATAAAGCCTTAACCACCATCCATAAAGCCAACTGGCACCGCCAGGTCCGCGCGATCGCTTCTAAAGCTGGACCCGTGGTAGAATTGGAAGGGCGATCGCAAATTAATTTTGCCAGCAACGATTATTTGGGATTGGCAGGTGACGAACGAACCATCGCCGCCGCCGTTGCCGCTACCCAACAATACGGAACTGGCAGTACGGGGTCGCGATTGCTAACCGGTCACCGCCATCTCCACCGCCAGTTAGAAACAGCCATTGCCCAGTGGAAACAAACCGAAGATGCGATCGTATTTAGTAGCGGATATTTAGCCAATTTAGGCGCGATCGCAGCATTAACCAATCCCCGCGATGTTATCCTAGGCGACGAATACAACCATTCTAGCTTGCTCAACGGTGCCAAAGTTAGCGGCGCTGCCGTCTATACCTACAGCCACGCCGATGCGGCCGATTTGCAGGAAAAATTACAGCAATACCGTTGCCAATACCGCCGCTGTTTGATTCTCACCGATAGCGTCTTTAGCATGGATGGCGATTTGTGTCCTTTACCAGAAATTATGGACCTCGCCCACAAATATTCTGCCATGGTCATGGTAGACGAAGCCCACGCTACCGGTATTTTTGGCAATTCTGGTTCCGGAACCGTGGAACATTTCGCCCTCAGCGACCATCCTCCCATTCAAATGGGAACCCTCAGCAAAGCCTTGGCCAGTTTGGGCGGTTATGTAGCGGGTTCTGCCAATTTAATCGACTTCTTGCGCAATCGCGCCCCCAGTTGGATTTATACCACTGGTCTCTCGCCTGCCGATACCGCTGCTGCTTTAGAAGCGATCGCGATCGCCCGTAACGAACCCCAACGCCGGGAAGCCCTTTGGCACAATATTCGCCAGATTACAAAAAAGATAACCGAAATTATTTCTCCTGTCAACGCCCGCCTCAAACTCCTCCCCTCCGACTCCCCCATTCTCTGTTTGCAAATGCCCGATGCCCAATCGGTCGTAGCTGCCGGCAAAACCTTGCAAGAACGGGGCATTTTCGCCGCCGCCGTCCGACCACCCACCGTTCCCACCAGTCGCCTGCGTTTTACAGTGATGGCTACCCACCAACAGCAGCATTTAGATAGCCTGCTGGCTGCGGTAAAATCCATTGCCAGCCACTGAGTTAGACGCAATCTGTGATAAAAGAAAGCATGGCGTGCCTATGGTTTTGACTAATGGCACCTACCAACCCCTGCTTGTATCAAAATCTCGACGGGAGAACCAACTTTGGGTGTAGAACTTCGTAGCTACGTCTTTCTCGATAACTTACAACCCCAACACGCTGCCTATATTGGCACTGTCTCCATTGGCTTTTTGCCGCTACCAGGGGATGCCTCGTTGTGGATTGAAATTTCCCCCGGCATTGAAATTAACCGCGTTACCGATGTTGCCCTCAAGGCCACTTCCGTACGCCCGGGCGTACAAATGGTAGAACGATTGTATGGCTTGTTGGAAATCCATGCCAATCGCCAAGGAGAAACGTTGACCGCCGGGAAGGCGATTTTGGATGCTTTGGGCGTGGAACGAAGGGATTGCCTGAAACCGCAGGTGGTATCCAGCCAAATTATCCGCAATATCGATGCCCATCAAGCGCAGTTAATCAACCGCAACCGTCGCGGGCAAATGTTGCTGGCAGGGCAAACCCTCTACGTTATGGAAATGACACCAGCCGCCTACGCCGCTTTGGCAGCCAACGAAGCAGAAAAAGCTGCTGAAATTAATATTTTACAGATTCAAGCAGTGGGCAGCTACGGACGTTTGTATTTAGGTGGCGAGGAACGGGATATTTTGGCGGCTTCGTCAGCTTGTTTGGCAGCGATGGAAAATGCTGTAGGTCGGGAAAATCCAGAAAGTCAAAAGCGTCAGGAATAATTGATTTGCCGGATGGTGTTTGATACCAAATCTACTTCCAACAAATTCGCTACTTTACAAATTGAAATTTCCTCTGTAGGGGTGATTCGCGCATCACCCCTCCGAAGTTTTTGTGGTCTATACACATCGAATACTGCAAAGACCCGAAAAATTTCCCACCTCACCACCTGCAGTCTTCTTCAGTACTCCCCCTCCTCCCACTCCTCCCACTCCTCCCCCTCCTCCCCCTCCTCAGTCTCTAAATTGATTTACTACATCGGATTGGGTATGACCTGGCTTTTAACGCGACTTTTTCTCAAAGATAAGCATACCTAGCTGTTGGCAAAACTTTTCAATATACCAACAGACGTAAATTTGTCAATACAATGAAAAAAGTTTCCATCGACAGCCGGTTCGTATGTTGCTGAAGGATAAAAAAAAATGGTTCAAGAAAATTTGATGCATGCAGCAGCTGAAGATACGCGGGAATTTTTGGTGGCTGGATTTCGCTCCCTATCCGACCCGTTGCGGTTGCAAGTGCTGGAAATGCTGCGATCGCATGAATTGTGCGTGTGCGATTTGTGCGATCGCCTCAGCGTCAGCCAGTCCAAACTCTCGTTTCACCTGAAAACCCTGAAAGAAGCCAATTTGGTGCGTTCTCGCCAGGAAGGACGTTGGATTTACTACAGCCTCAATCTCCCCCAATTTGTGGCTTTGGAAAAATACCTCGCCGATTATCGCCGCTTTAGCAGTTTGGCACCAGCGCCCAAATGCGACTGAAGCAGGCAACTTGAATGGATGGATGGGGCGATCGCGGTGACTGGGTACGCTTGACAAATCAAATTTAATTGAAATAATGGATGTGGTATCACCCAAAATGTTGGTTAGCCAGAATGTTTTTGTCTAACCCATCAAAAAATTTTAATCAAAGGAAGATTGATGAGTAGCGATCGCGCCAGAAACAACCCCAAAGCCGTTCAAGCCGGGGGAACCCTCAGTTTCTTTGAAAAATACCTCACCGTCTGGGTAGTTCTGTGCATTCTTGCCGGTATTGCCTTGGGCAGAACCTTTCCCAACATTGCCGATACCCTGGATGCCATGAGTGTCTATCAGGTATCCATCCCCATCGCCGTCTGTCTGTTTTTCATGATGTATCCCATCATGGTCAAAATTGATTTTTCCCAGGCATCCCGGGCAATGCGCGCCCCCAAACCGGTTTTGTTGACTTTGATTGTCAACTGGCTGGTGAAACCGTTTACCATGGTGGTTTTTGCCCAATTTTTCCTGGGGTGGCTGTTTCGACCGCTGATAGAAGGCACTGAAATTCTCAAAGGCGGAACCGAAATTGCCCTAGCAGATTCGTACATTGCCGGTGCGATTTTATTGGGAATTGCCCCCTGTACGGCGATGGTGTTGATGTGGGGATATCTTTCCTACAGCAACCAAGGGCATACGTTGGTGATGGTAGCGATGAATTCCCTGGTGATGCTGTTAGTATACGCCCCGTTGGGCAGGTTGTTGCTAGAAGCCAACAACGTCTTCGTTCCATGGGAAACCATTTTGCTATCGGTGCTGATTTATGTGGGATTGCCCTTGGCAGCGGGTGCTTATACGCGACATTGGATTTTTAAATACAAAGGGCGAGAGTGGTTCGAACGTAAGTTTTTAAGCTATTTATCGCCGGTTGCCACGGTAGCTTTGCTGGCAACGCTGGTGTTGCTGTTTGCTTTTAAGGGAGATTTGATTGTCAACAATCCCTTGCACATTCTGCTAATTGCCGTTCCCCTATTTTTGCAAACCAATTTTATCTTTCTGATTGCTTACGTAGCTAGTTTGAAACTCAATTTGACCTACGAAGATGCGGCACCAGCAGCGTTGATTGGGGCAAGCAATCATTTTGAAGTTGCGATCGCAACTGCCGTGATGCTATTTGGTCTCAACTCGGGGGCAGCTTTAGCCACAGTTGTTGGCGTTCTCATTGAAGTTCCGTTGATGCTGATGCTGGTGGAAGTCTGCAAGCGAACGGCAGCTTGGTTTCCCCGCGACCCAGAAAAAGCAACGCTACTGGACCCCCGTTGCATTTCTTCCCTACGCTAGGAGAAAGTTTCATGAAACAGATTATGTTTGTTTGCAAAAAAAATTCCTGCCGTTCGCAAATGGCAGAAGGATTTGCCCGCCACTTGGGAAATGGTAACGTTGGCGTAACCAGTGCCGGATTGGCAGCCAGTCAAGTGCATCCCACCGCCGTTCGAGTAATGCAAGAAGTTGGCATCGACATCAGCCAGCAAACTTCCGATTCGCTGGAGAATTTTCAGCCGCAAAACTACGATGCGGTGGTGTCTCTGTGCGGTTGCGGTGTGAATTTGCCCCAGGAATGGGTGGTACGGGAGATTTTCCAAGACTGGCAGCTAGAGGATCCAGATGGGCAGCCTATTGAAACCTTTCGTCAAGTACGCGATGAAATCCGCCAACGGGTGGAAGCGTTGCTGCAAACCGTCAATTCGTAGCCAATTTGACAGCCTAGGGGGACCTAACCTTGCCAAGAAGCCACAAGCATGGGATCGTAGAAAGGAGAATACAGAAAAAATTTGAGATTTTAAGATTCGCGATCGCTTATGGCCAACTTAGAAACCATGACTGCCGTTGACGAAGAACTATCCAAGCGTCACATCGACTTGGATCCGGGCGGCTATTTTCTTATTTACTTAGACCGAGAAGCCGATTTAATTTGTGCCAAACATTTTACCAACGTCATTGACGAACGGGGTTTGGCAGCCGACCCAGAAACAGGCAAACCCATTCCCGCCAAGGGCAAGGTCGAACGTACCGAAACCAAAATTTATACTGGCAGAACCGCGAAAGAACTTTGCGTGAAACTGTTTGAGGAAGATAAAGAATCTTGCCCGGTGACCATGTTCGACCACGCTGCCTATTTGGGTCGGGAGTTTATGCGCGCCGAACAGGCTTTGAAAACAGGAACGGAATACGTTCAGGATTAAATGGCGGTTTCTCCATCGTGACTTGTATCGGTGCTACCCTATTGTAGGCAGGCACTTTGTGGGTAACAGGAGCGAATCCACGTTCGCTCTTGTTATTGTTTTGCTAAAGTTTTTTGTAACACCAACTCGCAAAGGGATTTGTTGGTAGTAGGTTTAGGAATTAACGATGAAGGGGCGATCGCTAGCATTTCTCACAATTGTAGCAGGCATCGGTTTTGGTTTTGCGGTGCCTCTGACTTTTAACCAAAACTCGGTATTCTCCGGAAGTTCCCAGTCTCCATCTATTCCTCCATTACCATCGCCCCAACCTTATTTTCCCAGTTCCGAACACCTGAAACCCAATATCTCCTTGCAGGAACCTATTGTAGCTGTTCTTCCCCCTAAAAGGGAAGCAAAATTGCGCGATCGCGCTCGTGCAATTACAGTTAAATTATTGGTCACCGAAAGTCGGTTGCCAGATAGCCAAAATTGGGGTTCGGGCATTATGGTCCATCGTTCCCAAGATACTTATACGGTGGTCACCAACCATCATGTGCTTTCATTCGGCGATATCTATCACGTACAAACCCCAGACGGTCAAACGTATCAAGCCTCCCAGGTAGGCAAAACCTTATTTCCCAACCAAGACCTCGCCTTAGTCCAGTTTCGCAGCCCCAACGCTTCCTATCAAGTTGCTAAATTGGGAAATTCCCATTCCTTGAACAAAGGAGATTTAGTTGCCGTTGCTGGTTTTCCTTTCCACGAACCACCCCCCACCGCCAACGGTTTTCTTTTTACAATTGGTCAAGTTTCAGGAATTTTAGAAAAAGTTTTGCAACAAGGATATAAAATTGGGTATACCAATTCCCTAGCCAAAGGAATGAGTGGGGGTCCAGTGCTGAACTTAGCCGGTGAAGTGGTTGCCATTCACGGCAAAGGCGCTCATCCCGTATGGGGCGATCCTTATGTATACCAAGACGGCACTCGTCCCAGACCCAAACTAAAAGAAATAATGGTCCGTTCTAATTGGGGAATTCCCGTACAAACCTTTCGCCAGCGAGCTCCTCAATTTACCTCTCAGACTTCCCAAAAGCAAGTAACGGCGCGTTTTCCTCACTTTTTTCCTGAATAGCTACCAGAAAATACTCGGTTGTTAGGTACGGGTCTTTCCGTGTCAAAAAATGCCAACCCCTTTTCCTTCTTTACAGGAAGTTAAACGAACATCTTTCCCCGACATGTAAGCATTATAAGCCCCTTATAGGCAAAAACGTTTGGAAAATTGTCAAGAAAGATATCATCTCCGCAATCTCTCGGTCGTCATTTTCTAATTACGAGCTACAATAGGAAACGAACAACTCGAAATCAAAAGCGACGACTCGCTCATAGGAGTTGCTTATGCGAGGAAAATACATCACATCCGCCCTAGTAGCCTCAGCCTTGGCTGTAGCTGCTGGTGTGGTTAGCAATCAAAGCAACGTACGTGCGGGCATGGCTAGCTCTTTCTTCTGTGGCGAGAGCAAAGGTGCCCCAGCGACCATGGCGGAAACCTCTAGGGGGGATTTGCCAGTCATTCGCTGGGTTTCCGACCATTTTGATTCCTCTGGCTATACTCCCCAGGAACGCTGCCAACAAGTGTCTGCACGTTTTGACAAATTTTACAACAACGGCAACTTGAAGTACTTGACCACCGGGCGTGTCAACGGTTTGCCGGTCATCTGTGCTGTTCCCAGTGAGGGCGCTAGTTGTACTTCCGAGTATGTCTTGTACACGCTCAAACCTTGGCAAAGTCCAAGTTCCAGGTTGCAAGCTTTGTTGGCTTTCCGTAGCGGTCAAGCAGGAACGCTTAACGAAACCGGCGATCGCATTTACCTCGATATGGAAGACTATTTGCAAAATGCCCCTGTGGAAGCTGGAACGGAACCCACCCCTACCAGCGAACCGGAAGCGGAAAACACCGAAGAAACCAGCAACAACAGTAGCAGTGGCTCAGTTTGGTAAAGAAACCAAGATTTCTGCCATGAGTCAGAGCAATTCACCAGGCTTCTCTCCATTTTTCGGGAGGGAAGCTTTTCCTAATATAGCAATTTCAAACGAAACGTAAAAATTGAAATTCCCTGTAGGTTTGATACCAAATCCACCTCAAACAGACTCGCTATTTTATCCATGGAAATTTCCTGGTGTAGGGTCGATTCGCGAATCGGCCCTACAAAATTTTTGTGGGTTTATGTATATCGGATTTGGTATGATTTGCGATTCTCCCTAAAAGATAGCGGGAATGCATCACTGTTGCGATACCAGCGCATCGCGATTTTCCTGAGCTGGGGTATAATTGGGGTCGATTTCTAAGGCTTCTTCAAAAGATTCTAAAGCCTCGCTTTCTCGCCCCATCTGATAGAGAGTCATACCGCGATTGTTCCAGGCATTGGCATCGTTGGGGGCAAGTTTGACCGCACGATTGTAAGCTTCTAAAGATTTTGCTAATTGACCTTGCAAGCGCAGCCACCATCCTTTATTGCTCCAAGCTGGTGCAAAATTGGGATTGATATCCAAAGCCGTTTCAATATCTTGGAACGCTGCTTGTTTTTTGGATAGTTGCATCCTGACCGTGGCTCGATTGTTGAACAGCAAAGGCGATCGCGGCAATTCACTTTCCTCGCGCAATTCAATAGCTTCTGTAAATGCTTGTTCGGAACCGCGATATTGTTGCTGGGCGTATAGCCACTCAGCTTTTAAAGCCAAATCTGAAGGGTTTCTCCCCTCTTCAAAATCCAAATTGATGGCTTCATTTAACCTTTCCAAGGCTGTTGCTGTTTTTCCTAATTTGGCATAGGCTTCCGCCTCGCATCGTAAAGGATCGTAGCGATATCGGCTGTTTTCTCGTCGTTCGCCTAAAGTAGCCTCAATTTTCCGTCTGGCTGTGGCACAAGCTTGCAAAGATTCTTCGTGGCGTTGGGCGTAACTGAGAGCAATTCCTTTTGCCAAATATCCCAAGAAATATTCTGGTTGTAGAGCGATCGCTTTTTCAAAATCAGATAATGCTTCTTCGATATTATTTAACCGCCACTTGTTATTACCTAAAGCAATAAATCGAAAAGGATTTCCTGGATTCTGAGTAATTTGTGGCGGCTGCCAACTATTTCTTAAAGAAGCATTTGACGTGGCCTCGGAGGGGGCAGAATTTTCAATGTCAAGCAGAGAAAGAAGGGATTGGTCCGACGAATGCTGTTGTATCCACTGGAGAACAGTAGGCATAGGAATGCCAGCGCTCAGACCTAATTTGACCGGAAATTTATTGCTAACTTCTTCAATGAAGTCTTCTACAGTTTTATGAACTATATTGCCTTCGTCATCGGTTTCTCTGCGAATTTCTTTCCCGTCTCCCCTACCGTGAATTCCGATTAAGCGACCTTCTGCATCCAAAACTGGACCGCCACTAATTCCCCTATGGGATAAGTTGGTATAAACCAGTCGATATCCTTGGATTCCTACCCGGGGATGGGAAAGCGCCGTTCCTGTATTGTCAAACAATCGCCCGGGATTGAACCGAAATTCTGGCATCCCGCCTTCTAGCGGATAACCACCAATGTAAACAGAAGGCAGTTCCCCATTGCTGCGGTCTGTTTGCATGGAACCGTTTTCTGAATAGGTAACATTTCGATACATGTTGTATTGGTATTGGGAAAGGGTGGCTACGGGATAATCTTTGTCGCTGGTAAATTTAACCACAGCCAAGTCGATGGCAGCTTCTTCATTGGAACCACATTCTGCCACGGGTTTGACCACGATATCCCGGCAGTGAAATTGAATGCCTGTTTGGGTGATTTGGTCGTAAGGAACAATTCTACCGCTTTCATCGGGGTTAATAGAACTGACCACGTGCCAGGCAGTAAGGGCGTAGTAAGTATTTCCTTCGCGCCCAATAAGAACACCAGAACCATAATCGCCCGACGGGCGAATTTGCACGGTAAATTTTCGTGCCATTTCCTGAATTTCCTGCCAAGGTTTGGCAGATGCTGGTAACACAGAACCAGCGATCGCGATGGTAGCGATCGCGGTGGTTCCCAATCGGTAAAAAAATCGACGCCACATCATCGGTACCTAGAACTCTTTCCTCGAAATCAAAAATGTTTAGGGGGAAAGAGCAGAAAAATTTTGATTTCCCCCAAGCCAACTTTTCACTACATACAGTTAGAAACCTATACGGAAAACACGACCAGCTGGCGTGGACTCCCGAATGCTTAGTACCAATCCTTGCTGGTTCTCAGTTTCTTCTTGTTTTCCTTCATTGGTTTGCCATTTCTGGCCAATTACTTTCACCGTTGCAATTAGAGTATCCCCTGGTTCGACGATAGCATTTCCTTCTTTCACTTTAAAATCAGAAGGAATTTCTTCCCGTTCGTAGGTCAAAATATCAACTGCAAAAGGACCAATGCCAAATTTTTCTTCGCTATGATTTTCCACCTTAATATCTAAGGTATAGCGACCCCAGGGCTTTACATTGGCATGCAACAGTTGCAAAACCACACCCTGTTTTTCCTGCCAAAAATTCTCAAAAGGAATTTTTTGGGTTCCTTGGGAAGTTCCTTGGGCAGTTTGCTGGTCATTGTCGGCGGTGTTTTCTTGTGGTGTTGGCGCTTCTTCTGCACCATCGCTGCTTTCGTTTGTGGCATTGCCTTCTTGCGACTCGGAAACCAATGCATCGCCTTCTACAGTAGAATTTGTTCCTGCTGTAGCATCGGCAGTTTCCGACTCGGAACTGGTATTGCTACTATCCGCAGTAGCCTGCTGGGATTCGGTATCCTCCGTTTGACTGTCGGCTTGCGCTTCGCTTTCTTCGCTGGCATCCGCTTCTTGTTGGGTTAAGGTGGCAGCTTGCTGTAAGTTGGCTAGCTGGATGAGACCATCCGAAGGAGTCGGAATTTCTAGGTCATCGTCACCGCCAAAGGAAACGGCATCGCTGATAGCATCGCCAATTTTACCCAAAAGTCCACCGCCACCGGAATCTTCTTCCACATCTTCCGGATCGAGACTAGCTAAAGAAAACCTGAGATTTTCCCGCAGGATATTTTTCTCTTGCCAGTAAGGTTGGACACCTTCATACTGGTAACGATTGTAATTGCGACGCTGAATCAAATCTTGCAAGTATTTAATTCGTTTGTCGGTAGGCGGATGACTGGCCGACCAAGTAGGACCTGACGATCCCAATTTATTAAAAGTTTTCATTACCCGGTGCAAACCATCAGCTGCATAACCGGCTTCCGTTAAAGCTCGCGTACCCAAAATATCCGCATCTCGTTCCTGGTGACGGTTATATTTTGCTTGTTGTAAGTCAGTCAGAAATGACCCAAAAGGAATTAGCTTAGAAATATTTTGTGCTGTAGTAAACTCAATTTTTTCCTCAATACTATGAGATAAAGCAGCATGAGCAGCTTCGTGGGCTAAAATCCCTGCCAGCTCTGCTTCTGAATTCAGAATTTCTAGCAATCCCGAATAGAGAAAAATTTTCCCACCTGCCAAAGCAAAAGCATTGGTATTGGGAGCATCAATGACATAAAATTCATATTTAATCGGATTGCCAACGCTGTCTTGTTGGCGACCTAGCTTTTTGGCTACTTTTTGACCTATCGAATCAACATAATTCACTACCTCTTCGTCTTCCACCAAAGGCAGTTCTTGTTTGTATTGTTCGGCTAGATATTCTCCATACTTCACTTCTCCCAGCGCAATAATCGCAGCTAGCTCTCTGGCAGAAGAAAGATCCCCTGTCATGGCAGAAACGAGACGAGCCCCTGTGACAAAACCTTCTATATCCTGTTTCCAAGCCAAAAAGTTGTCCTTGGCTACTTTTTTATATTTATCAACTTGGGGATGGTTGGGAAAGGTAATTGTCAATTTGCGGGCGGCAATGGATGCTTGTAAGTATTTATGATCTTCTTTGAGGAGTTTGATTTTGGCATCCAGAATTTCTGTGCTTTGGGGATAAAAATCTGTAGCTCTCTCTAATGTTTCTAAGGCTTTGTCTGGTTGTTCGTATTTTTCATAGGTTTTAGCGAGCATGAGGTGACCGGGAAGGAAGTCTGGATAATTGCTGGTGAGCAATTTCAAAGGTTGCAAAGCTTTATCCTTTAATCCGCTGTCAATTCCAGCTTCGGCTAACTCGTAATATTTTTTGCCCTCATTAGAAAGGTTTTCTACATCGGTAATAGGAGCGAGAACCGCATCCGGTCGCGGAAAATCCTCTTTGAGTTGTTTTTGAATCCGCGCTGCCTGTTGGATATTCCCCTGTTGAATCAGCGAGTCCGACTCTTGCAATCCTTGATAAAAGGTAAAGAGTTTCCCTATATTTAAGGCGACGGGATAGCTGCGATCGCTTTGAGGAACTTGCGCGGAATCGGGCGGGGATTCGCGAACAACAGAAGAACTGGAAATACTAGCAACGGGGAGATTGGTAGCTAAAACCAAAGCCAACCCCATCAAAAAAGCTGCAATGAGTTTGAATCTTCGCATGAGTATAGCCTCCATGGGAAATCTTATAACTGCCCAACAATTCCTTACCAAACTGGTTCTGAGGAAGAACCTGACTGAGAACTAGAACATCCAGGCGCAGGGTCTCCCCAAACCGGATTGCAAGGATCGGCAGGCGATTTGGGATCTGGTGGTGGTGGAGTGCCTCTAGATCCCGTGCGATCGCCTCTGTGGTAGTGGCGAGAGGAATTTCTACGTTGGCGTTGGGCATTATCAACCTTTTGTTCGATATCGCCTCTGTGGTAGTTTTGAGAGGAATTTCTACGTTGGCGTTGGGCAGCAACCTTTTGTTCGATTTTGTCTTCAAGTTCTGTTACTTTTTTCTGGTATTGGGGTAATTTTTGCTCTTTTTGTGCCGTGACAAATGTATTGTCCGGAATCTCCTTTAAAGCTTTTGTTGCTTCTTGCCACTTGGCTTGAGCTGCTTCAAATTCTTCTAGCGTACTAGCTTGGCTGCTCTGCTGTTGGGCAGAGTTGGCTTGGTTGGTGGCTTGGTTGAGCTTTTGCTGGGCAACTTGCTCTTTTTGCAGCCGTTCGTCCATACTCGTTAGCTGCCCTTCGTAGTCAGTAAGGGCGTCTTGGGCTTGCAGATACACTTGTTTGGATTCGGGAGATACCGATCGCAATTGCTCGATCGCGCCTTGCAAGCGATCGCGGGCTTGTTGTAACTCAGATACTTGTGTGGCTTGGTTGGCAGCGTTGACGGCACTGTCTGCTTCGGAAACGGCGGTTTCGTACAGTTTTTGATTTTCTTTATCTACAGCGCAGTTGCCTACGGTATCGCAGAGAACTGGGATGTTGGGCAACTGCCAAATAAATACGCCACCAACAACAACCAAAGCAGCTGTGGAGGCGGCAATCAAAGTAGATTTCGGTGGTTTCGGACCTTTAGACGTTCCATTAGGCGGTGGGTTTTTTTCACTTTCCTCGCGAGGACGACCGCACACCGTACACACCGGGGTCGAATTATTGACCGGTTCGTGCTCTTCACCTGGCGGTCCCGTACAAGTCCAAGGACTCATTAGCTGCTTCCTAAAACATACGACAAATCGGGCTGGATTTCCTAATATTGTAATTGCAAACTTAGAGTTTTTCTTTTAAAAATCCTAAACATTGTCAAATTTCTACTAAATAGCTTATTCTTTAAAAGCAGTATGCCCACCAGTGGCAAAAAATAAAACCATAAGATATATTTATTTCTATGAAATCCAATGAGTCCCACAGTACAATCTCAGGTTTCTTTATGGCCATTCCGCCATCAAATGCTCCCAAAACGGAAAATCGGCTAATTCAGATGTCCTGGTTGTTATAGCGTTTTCGGGAAGAACCACCAATCGGTCTCCCATTGCCGACTTAACATAATGACATAAAATGATTGGCAAGGTTGCTATACACTTTGTTAATGAAATTGGCACACCAAAGCATAGGAAGGATAGATAGGGTTCTATGTTTGGGGCACAATGCTAAGGAAACCTTCTCTGTTATATCTTGGCTAGGGATGGGAAAACCAAATCAAATGGATGGAAAGCTCTTTGGGAGCGACCCGTTCCATCTCACGCAGCCAGCGCTATCTTGTCAATTTCAAGCGTGGCTGTCGCGATCGCTGTCCCTAAATCATTTTTCATATGGACTTAGTCAGACCTAGCGATCGCAGTGTCTCTCAGGTAGAAAAACAACAAGGAAGAAAAAAACCGTGAGATCCTCCCGTCGTGCCCTTTGGCGTTACCCATTATTTCAGATTCCCCTGATTTTTTTGGGACTTGCCTGTCTGGGTTTGCTACTGTTTGCTTTCCTAGGACTGGGAAGACCAGCCGTCGGCGTGGCTATTGCCCTGGATTTGAGCAATAGCACATACGAATCCGGGGACTTTAACGCCCCTGGTTCCACCATGTCCCAAGAAATTGATGCCGTACGGGCTTATCTCGACGAAAATTCCCCCCAGAATCTACGCCAACCCAACCAAGTACAAATTCTGGGGTTTGGTGGGGAAGTGGTTCCTTTGACGAAAAGCTTTAGCGATAACAGTCAGAAAGTAAAGCGGCAGTTAACGCAAGTCCTGCAAGACCCGCAGCTTCCCGAAAAAGTCGAACCCGACCAAACCGATATCGACCAAGTTATCCAAAAAGGCATTTCTTCTTTGGAAAGCTTGGAAAACACCTGTCGGGAATTACTGCTGGTCACCGATGGGAAAGCTGAAGTAGCGCCAGCCACCATTACCCAAGCCGCCCTAAAAAAAGTGAGGCTTCATTCCATTATTATCGGCCAGCAAGCCCCCGAATTGCGAAAAGCTGCCTTAGCCACCCAGGGAATTTATTTATCAGGGCAAATTAACAATTTAGATGTTCTCTTCGCCGAAGACTTATTCAGTCAGTTCAACAGTAACTTACCTTGGATTATTTTTTGGATAGGATCGATCTGGATTGCCTTGATGTGGCTGTTGGTTTTGCCCTTAGACCGCTGGGTTTTACAAGGGATGATGAAGCTACCTATGCCAGTAGCTGGAAAAATTGCTTTGGGAAATGCTTTTTTCTGGAGTGCCGCCACACCGGGTATTGTTTGGCGTTTGGCTGGAGGAATTCCTTGGCTTTCGCGATGTTAGATTGTACGTCCTCTTTTAGGGATTGAGCATGTCGTTACAAAAAACAAAAGGAGATTTGCCATGGCTGCGGAAGTAGAAGCAAAAACAATGGTTCCTACCATATTAGTAGGTATTGGCGGAACCGGTGCGGAAGTCCTCTCGCGGGTGCGTCGTCTCGCCGAAGAAAGTTACGGCAGTTTGAGAAATTTCCCCGTTTTAAGCTTTTTGGTCGTAGATACAGATAAAGATTATAAAATTAGCAATCCCGAAGCCGGTGGCAGTCCTTTTAAAGATACGGAGAAACATTTTGCCACAGTCAGCGGCCGCCAAGTCGAGGATATGGTGTGCAATATGGGAAACTATCCATGGATTGAAAGCTGGTTTCCCAAAGAACTAGAACGCAATATCGGCGGTTTGGAAGCTGGTGCCGGTCAAATTCGCGCTTGCGGGCGGTTTGCTTTTTTCTGTAACTACGATGCCATTCGGAAAAAATTTCTGGATGCCGTCAAGCGAGTGAAAGGGAAAGAAAACTCCATGCTGGATCGGTACGGCGTCAAGGTAAAAACCAATCAAATTAATATTTTTGTGACGGGTTCCCTTTCTGGCGGTACTGGCAGCGGCATGTTAATCGATATGGCTTACTGTATCCGCCATTGGATACAAGGAGAAGGATCGCCTCTGGTGACGGGAATTATGCCCATGCCAACGGCTTTTTCGGGAATTAGTGCTGGCGATCGCGTTTTGGCCAACGGTTACGCTGCTTTAATGGAATTAAGTTACTTTTGCGACCATCGTACCGAATATGCATTTCAATTTAGCGAAGGTCAAAGCAACGAAGTACGCAGTCAAAAACCACCCTTCGACTTTACCTATTTGGTAGGAACCAAAAACGGGGAAAGCGATTTTAGTTTGGAACAAATCCGAGAAATGATGGCTCAAAACATCTTTCTCGACCTGACTTCTGAATTTGCCCCTCACAAACGCTCCATTCGCGATAACATTAAAGGGGCCTTTGCGCAAGCCGACCCCGGTGGTAGGGGATATCCCAAAAACTTTATGAGTTTTGGGCTGTCTACCATTGAAATTCCCGTGGCGCAAATTCGGGCTTCCCTCTCAAATCGTTTAGCCAAAGACCTAGCAGCTTGGTGGCTGAACGAATCCGCCATTTTACCGCCGCAAATGCTAGAAGTCGTTCGCGGGGACATTCTCAAACCCAAACGCCTCACCCAGGCAGAACTGCTAGCTGATTTATCCGCTGGCGGCGATCGCTCTTATATTGCCATCATTTCCGAATGGGTGAACAGCTTGCGCAACGAAATCGCCAACGACAATTGGCTGGAGTGCAAGCAACAAGGCGTCAAAGTCATGGGGTCGGAAACCGGCAACATCATGCGGTTTCTAGATGAATATCTCAACCCCAAAGTGGAAGAATATCGCCGGGAACACTTTCGCGAACTGAGTACCGACGAACGGCAGCATGGGGATTACCTCAAGCGCATGTACAGCAACCGCAACGAAATTATCCAACGCGGTCGCCAAGCCCTAGAAGAAGAACTATACAGCATCATCGAAGACCGCCAGCGAGGACCAAAATTTGCTGCCGAATTTATTACCACCGCCCGGCAAATCTTTGACGATACCAGCGAAAAATTCCGCCGCGAACAGGAAAAAATTTGGGAACCCAACGAATCAGCCTGTCAAAAGCAATACGAACAAAGTATCCAAGATATTGTTGAGTTTCGGGATAAATTTGGCATTTCCAAACAAGCCAAAATGGAAGAATATTGCGAGTCAGCTTTAGGAAATTTAGAAGGAACCTTAATTGCCATTATACAGCGCAAAGCCAGGGCATTAGGCGTAGAAGTTATCGACCGCCTGCAGGAACACTTGACAGTCTTGGAACGCCAACTCAATCAATACCAGCAAAGGCTGATTCAGGCAAGGGACCATTTTAACGACCAATCTAGGAAAGAAGCCGAAAGCGCCGATGCCTTGCTCATTAACGGTTTAAAACTGTACGATCGCCAAGAACTCAACGATCTGTACCAAAATGTCATCGAACAGCTAGCCGGGGAAACCCAAGGCAGCAAAACCACCTTTGAAATCGGCATGGACAAAATTTGTACCACCATGTCCGAAGAAATTCTCCAACAAGCCAGTCCCCTGTGGAAAGACAACCGCGCCGCCGACGAAGTCATGCGCCTGTTCGATATTATTTCCATTCCCGAGGTCAAAGAAAGCGACTGGCGGGAAATTGTTTCCGAACGAACCTATAAAGTGATTCAAAACAGTCCCGAAAGCAGCAAGCTGAAAACCGAACTAGCCGCTTGCGATCGCTTGTTCAAAGCTTACAACGACGAAGAAGAAGTTGTGAACCAACTGCGGGTGGCTTACAACAAATCCAAACCCCTGATTGTCCTTTCCGAATCCGTCCTCAAAGGAAAAGACGCCAACTTCAACCCATCTTACAACACCAACGTTGCCCTGCGGGGAGGTCGCAATACCGGCGATCCTGCCGCCCAAAAAGTACTGCCCCTGCTGGGAGAACTGGAAGGCATCAAAGAAGACGACATCAAACCCTTGGGAGACAACGAACGCCACCGCCTGGTTTTTGTCCAAGAAATGGGGGGGTTTTCCCTACGTTGTATCGACGGCATGAAAGAACTGCGCCGTTCCTATCAAGACTGGAAAGGGGAAACCATCATCGCCAAACGCGCCCAGTTGCGGGGAGAAAGCAAAGATTTGCCCATTCCCGTTCACATGCAAAAAGAGGCACCCTTTTGGGATATTTTCCCCGAAGACCCCAATATCTTTAAACTGATTGTCCTTGCCCGGGCGCTTGGTGTCTTGCGAGAAGAAGAAAATCGTGCCACTCAAGAGCGCAATATTCGCTATACGCGCCAAACAGAAGTGGGAACGGAAAATGTTGACCTGGCTTCCAGTTGGGAAGAAGCGATTCAAGTTTTGGAGGTACCAGCTTGCCGTCCCGACCGCGAGGAAATTGACAGTCAAGTCCAAGCAAAACGGGAGGCAGCCGAAACGCCAGCCCAGAAACATGCTTTGTACCAACAGTTTATGGACTACTTAAAACAACTTGCTGGCGAACTAGACAAACAGGGAGGGGAAGACAGCAAAGAATACAAACGCGAACGCGATATTATCCGTACAACCATCCAAGATTGGAAGTTACCTACCCAATCTCCCGAAGCATCTACGCCAGCAGCAGAACCAGCTTCCAGTCAGCCAAGCCCAACTGCAGCCACGCCAGTGCCGGAACCCGATTTAGAAATGGTTTCCACCAGCAACGGGTCAGCCACCCCAGCGCCCCCACCAGCCGATAGCAATGCCCAAGGGAGTAGCAAGGGCAATATGGAAGAATTACAAAAACTAGCAGAAATGAAGAAGGAGGGGTTGCTTAGCGAAGAAGAATTCCAGGCAGCCAAGCGTAAATTGCTGGGTATGGATGGTTAAGTTTCCTGTTTACCCAACGAAGCGAGAATCTCACGAATTCTATTCATGAGAGTGTCAATACGTGGTAGGGTGGGAAGGATCCCCACCCTGCTTCTATTTGGGAACCACGAAATTCACCAATTTACCAGGTACGACAATCACCTTTTTAATTTCGCGATCGCCTATATATTTTTGCGCAATATCCGATTTCCTAGCATAGCGTTCCAACGCATCGCGGTCCGCATCCGCCGGTACCTGAATTTTGCCCCGGGTTTTGCCCATAATTTGAATCACCAACGTGATTTCTTCCGCCACCAACGCATCCGGGTCGTATTGCGGCCATTCTTGGTGGTGAACCGACCCAGTATACCCTAGCTGATGCCAGAGTTCCTCGCTAATATGCGGGGCAAACGGCGCTAGCAACAACACCAACGTCCGAATTCCTTCTGCATAGGCTGGGGAATCCTGGCATTGGGCATCGGCGAGGGCATTGTTGAGCTTCATCAACTCGGAAATCGCCGTATTAAACTGGTAATCTGCCTCAATATCTTCGGTAATGGCTTTGATGGCATTGTGAACCGCCCGCCGCAGGTCTTTTTCTGGTTTTTCCAAAGCAGCCGGATCGACTTTCGCTGTAGTATCGTAACCGGAATGGGCAAACTCCGATACCAAACGCCAGACCCGGTTCAAAAAGCGGAACTGTCCTTCCACATCCGCATCATCCCATTCCAAATCCTTGGCTGGCGGCGCTTTAAATAGAATAAACATGCGGGCAGTATCGGCACCGTAGGTTTCCAATACCTCCAGCGGGTCTACGCCGTTGTATTTGGATTTGGACATTTTTTCATACAAGACCTGCAATTGTTCGCCGGTTTGCGGGTCTTGGGGATTTTCCGTATCCACTTCGCTGGGGGGAATGTATTTGCCGGTGGTAGGATTTTTATAAGCGATCGCTTGCACCATACCCTGAGTCAGCAAGCGTTGGAACGGTTCGTCGCAATTGACCAAACCGCGATCGCGCAATACCTTGGTAAAAAACCGCGAATACAGCAAGTGCAAAATCGCGTGTTCGATACCACCCACGTACTGGTCTACCGGCATCCAATCGTTGGCTGCTGCCGGGTCAAACGGTTTGTTCTCGTTTTGCGGGTCGGCATAGCGCAAGAAATACCAGGAAGAATCAATAAACGTATCCATGGTATCGGTTTCCCGTTGGGCATCAGCGCCGCATTGGGGGCAAGATACATTGATCCAAGAAGATAGCCTAGCTAACGGCGACGGTCCGCGACCGCTAAATTCCACATCTTCCGGCAGTTCCACCGGTAGCTGGTCTTCAGGAACCGGAACCGTACCGCATTCGGGGCAGTGAATCGTGGGAATGGGAACCCCCCAATACCGCTGCCGGGAAATCAACCAATCTCGCAAGCGATACTGAATGCGGGCGCTGCCAATACCGTGTTTTTCGGCGTAGTCTACAATCGCCTGTTTGCCCTCTTCCGAAGCCATGCCGCTAAAGGAACCGGAGTTGACCATAATGCCCGGTTCGGTGTAAGCCTGTTGCAACTCTTGCGTCTCCGGTTGCGATTCTGGCGCGATGACCATTTGGATGGGCAACTGATTTTGTTGGGCAAACTGGAAATCCCGTTCGTCGTGGGCGGGAACCCCCATCACAGCGCCGGTTCCGTATTCGTACAAGACGTAATCGGCGATTAAAATGGGAATTTCGGTTTCGGTAAACGGATGGATGGCTTTGCCGCCAGTAAGAACCCCGCGTTTGGGTTTGTCTTCGGCGGTTCGTTCGATTTCGCTTTCTGAGGATACTTCTTGGATGAATTTCTCTACAGCTTCCCGGCGATCGCTTGTGGTAACTTTTGGTGTTAGGGGATGTTCCGGTGCCAAAACCAAATAGGTCACCCCATACACGGTATCCGGTCGGGTGGTGAAAACGCCAATTTTCTCCGATATGCCCGCTACCGGAAATTCTAAATACGCACCTACAGACTGGCCGATCCAATTTTCCTGCATCAAGCGTACCCGTTCCGGCCAGCCGTCGAGTTTTTGCAGGTCTTCTAGCAACTGGTCGGCGTATTCGGTAATTTTGAGAAACCACTGGCGCAATAGCTTTCTTTCTACCAGGGCCCCGGAACGCCAAGAACGTCCTTCGCTGTCTACTTGTTCGTTGGCTAAAACGGTTTGGTCAACGGGATCCCAGTTAACCGCAGCTTCTTTTTGATAGGCTAAACCAGCTTGGAAAAATTGTAGGAAAATCCATTGGGTCCAGCGGTAGTAGTCGGGAGAACAGGTAGCTACTTCCCGGTTCCAATCGATGGAGATGCCCAGACCTTTGAGTTGTTCTTTCATCTGGGCGATATTTTGATAGGTCCAC
This sequence comes from Geitlerinema sp. PCC 9228, assembly GCF_001870905.1. Classification (NCBI taxonomy): domain Bacteria; kingdom Bacillati; phylum Cyanobacteriota; class Cyanophyceae; order Geitlerinematales; family Geitlerinemataceae; genus Geitlerinema; species Geitlerinema sp. PCC 9228. The sequence goes on along the minus strand of NZ_LNDC01000133.1, from coordinate 47,005 downwards.
TGGGCGGGATGGATGCCACGGTCGATGGCGGCGTTTTCCGCTGGCAATCCAAACGCATCCCACCCCATGGGATGGAGGACGCGATATCCCTGCATCCGCCGAAAACGAGCAATTACGTCGGTGATGGTATAGTTGCGTACGTGCCCCATGTGCAGGTTTCCAGAGGGATAGGGAAACATGGAGAGGGCGTAGAATTTCGGCTTGCTGGGGTCGTCAGGGGTTCGATGGGCGTCCTGTTCGTCCCAGGTTTTCTGCCATTTTTGCTCGATGGATGTGGGATTGTATCTCGATTCCACGGAAGTCGCTCCTGTTGCTCCTATTCACCTCAAAAATATTTTGGCATATATGCGCCGCTTCAGTAGGATAGATAGGATGGAAATAATAGCATCTATCAATTAGAAATCAATGCTGAGAGTTTTTGTTTACGGTACGCTTAAGCCGGGCAAGCATAACTACCATCGTTTGTGTCGTGGGCGCGTCCAATCTACCACGACCGCGATCGCTCGGGGAAAATTGTACCATTTGCCCAGTCTCGGCTATCCGGCGATGACTCCAGAGGCGGGTTGGGTCCGTGGGGTGATTTTAGCGTTCCCTGACGACAGTATTTTGCCGAAAATCGATGAGTTGGAAGATTACGACCCCAATCGCGATCCGGCGAAAAATGCCTACAATCGTCAGGAAATTGAAGTTTTTCAGCTCGATAAAACCTCTTTGGGCAAAGTTTGGGCGTATTATATGGATCCGAAAAAAGTCCATGCCCTGGGTGGTAAACTGTTAGCGAGTGGCCGCTGGGAGTAAAAAGCCATGTTCGCCCAAAATGAAGGCAGCGAATTTGCCCAATTTCCTATTTTTCAAGTGGATGCATTTACCAAGCAGCCGTTTTCGGGAAATCCAGCCGCCGTCTGTGTATTGTCATCTAGCGCTAGGGAAGACTGGATGCAGCAGGTTGCCCGGGAAATGAATCTCTCGGAAACGGCTTTTTTGTATCCGGAGACGGATGGGAATGAATATCGCTTGCGTTGGTTTACGCCGACTTCGGAAGTAGACTTGTGCGGTCACGCCACGCTAGCCAGCGCCCACGTTCTTTGGAGTTTTAATTATTTACATCCGGAAGAAGTAGCCCGGTTTCAAACCCGCAGCGGTTCTCTAACTGCTGTTCGCAAAGAAGGGTGGATCGAGCTAAATTTTCCCACGACCTATGCCGATGCGGTGCCTGCCCCCTCGGGTCTTTCCGATGCGTTGGGAACGGTGCCGCAGTCGGTTTGGAAAAATCGTTCGGATTATTTGGTAGAGGTGGACTCGGAAGCGATTTTGCGCCAGTTGAAGCCCAGAATGGCTTTGTTGCGGCAGTTGCCCATGCGGGGGTTGATTGTGACGAGTGCGGCCAGTTCGCAAGAATATGATTTTCTTTGTCGCTTTTTTGCGCCGGCGGTGGGCATTGACGAAGACCCGGTGACAGGATCGGCTTTTTGTACCCTAGCACCTTTTTGGGGCGATCGCTTGCAAAAATCGGAGTTCGTTGCCTATCAAGCTTCTGCCAGGGGAGGCGTGGTGAAATTGCGCTGGCAGGGAGAAAGAACGTATATCAGCGGTCAAGCGGTAACGGTGTTGCAAGGGGTTTTGATGGGATAGGACTCCTCCACCACAGGGTCAAGTGGGCTGTTTGCGGGGAAAACAGCTTTTGTCTTCCCCGTCAAACCAAACCTTCAAATCCCATCATAAAGAAGTCAGAGTAAGCCCACAAAATGCAGCGGTCCGTTGCCGCTTAGCAATTCAATGGTTAACATTAAGATACCCAGCATGGCTAAGCGTCCGTTCCATACTTCCGCCGTGGGCGTTAGTCCCCATTCCCAGCGTTCTTGTGGGTACATTTTAACCTTCTTCTGGGGCTGGCGTACTTGTTCAAAGTGAATCCGGGGCGAGTTGAGGGATTCCACGGTCAAGTCCGCCAAGTCTTGAATGAAGGTGGGATGGGTATTCAAAGCCGGTACCCGATGGAAGTTTTCAATGCCGGCGGATTCGGCTACTTCCCGATACTCAATATCGATTTCCTGGAGGGTTTCGATGTGTTCGGAGACAAAACTAATGGGAACCACTACCATATCCCGAACGCCTTTTTTCGCCAAGTCTACCAAAGCATCTTCGGTGTAGGGTTGCAGCCAATCCACCGGACCTACCCGGCTTTGGTACGCTAGGGTATAGTCGTTGGGACGGTTGAGGGTTTGCATAATCCGCGCGGCGCAATCCTCAATTTCCTTTTGGTAGGGGTCGCCGGCTTCTTCTACGTAGCTGACGGGAACGCCGTGGGCGCTAAAGAAGACGTGAACGTTGTCGGGATTGGGGAATTTATCCAGTTCTTGGCCGATTAATTGGGCCATGGCTTGCAAGTAGCCATCCCGATGGTACCAGGAGGGAATGAGGGTATAGTCAATTTTGTCAAGGGTTGCGTCTTCGTGCCACAATTTTTCTAAAAGGCGAAAGCTAGAACCGCTGGTACTGATAGAAAATTGCGGGTACAAGGGCAACACAGCCAGCTGTTCGATGCCATCGCGTTTGATTTGGGCGATCGCTTCTTCGGTATAAGGATTCCAATAGCGCATGCCAATGTACACCCGCGCGTCGTATCCTTGTTTTTGTAACTGTTTTTCTAAAGCGATCGCCTGTTCTTCGGTAATGCGACGCAAGGGAGAACCACCGCCAATTTCGCGGTAGTTGTTTTGGGATTTGCTAGCCCTCATGGTGGAAATCATAGCCGCCAGCGGGGTTTGCATCCAGCGAAAAGGCAAGCGGATGATTTCCGGGTCGGAAAACAAGTTAAATAGAAAAGGGCGAACGTCCTCAAGCCGTTCTGGCCCGCCTAGATTTAGTAGTAAAACTCCAACGCGGCTCATAGCAATTCCAATTTTGTTAAATTTTCATTTTCTTTACTGATTTTAACAATAAGATGGGTTAACCACCTATCGGTAGGATGGAGAATTGAAACCAAGTAAATTGGGAGGAAGTGGTGGCAACTATTTTAAGGGATTGGAGTTACCAACACCAATGGCTCTACGATACCATCTCCCGCCTCGCTGCTGTAAGTGTTGGCGGCGAAGGCCGTTTTCGGCGTTTACCGCTGCAGGGGGTGGAGATTTCTCCGCAAACCCGGGTTTTGGATCTGTGCTGCGGTGCCGGTCAGTCAACGCGATGGCTAGTGCGCAAATCCCAGGATGTGGTGGGGTTGGATGCTTCGCCATTATCTATCCAACGCGCCCAAAAACAAGTACCAGAAGCTACATATGTGGAAGGGTTTGCCGAAGAATTGCCCTTTACAAGCGATCGCTTCGATGTGGTTCACACCTGCGTCGCCATGCATGAAATGACCCCCAAACAACGACGCCAAATTTTCCAAGAGGTTTATCGGGTGTTGGCACCAGGCGGCATCTTTACCATGCTGGATTTTCATTCTCCAGCAACGCCGGTTTTGTGGCCGGGATTGGCACTGTTTATGTGGTTGTTTGAAACGGAAACGGCTTGGCAAATGCTACAGGAGAATATACCAGAAGTTCTGGCCAATATAGGATTTCACCTGCGCGATCGCCGTTTCCACGCTTTTGGTAGCTTGCAGACGATCCAAGCCCAAAAACTTGCCTAACCCCCGCTCGAGAAACCATCCGGGATGGGGACCAGCCAACATCCCCATCTCCCTAGATTAGAAAATCTTCCCATGTTTGTTGCGTTTTGTTGCAAGTTTTTTGATCTAGCGAATGTAGAGATAGTACGTAGCCATGGGGATAATGGTCGCCGCGATTAGCAACCCAATTACCAGCCACGTGGACCCCTGTATATCGGTTTCTTCCGCCGAGGTAAAGGTTCCCGCCACTTGTATATCTTCTTCTAACTGCGGTGCTCCCGGATCGGGTTCTCCCGATAAAACCGCGGCCAAGCGCGAGGTGGCATCCAAAAACGCCTGATTGTACTTGTTGCCATCGCGAATCGGCACCATCATGGTCTCGGAAGCTATGCTTTCGGCAATTTCGTCAGAGAGGACGGATTCCACCTGTTCGCCAGTCTCAATGGCGGTATTGTTGGTGAGGGTATCCAACACCAGCAACACTTGATTTTGTCCATCTTCGGGATTGGGAAACCATTTCTCAAACAGATTTTGGGTAAAACTGGTTGCCGTTTCGTCGTAATCCAATCCCCGCAACGTCACCAACCGTACTTCGGTTCCTGTGGTCTCGGCCACTTCGGAAAGCTGTTTTTGCAGTTTTTGTTGGTTTAAACGGCTGAGAACATCTGCTTTATCAAATATCCAAGTATTTTTTGCCACATTGCTAAGTGCGGGAAAATCGTAAGTTCCCGTAGCCGCGGCTGGAAATATCACCAACTGCATGGCTGCCAGACCAGTTACCACCGCCAGTAGCATGCGCCGTAAGTTCCATAAGTATTTATAACTATTAACTAAGGGATGGAGAAGTTGTTGCATAGTTCTTTGCTCACCGATGGACGATCTTCCCTCGATTTTAAGTTGATTTTTCCGATTTTTTGAGATTTGCTACCAAAAAGAGTAAAAATACTTAAAGCAAAAATTTTCTGCCTATGCTTTGCACAAGCGAGATAGCAACCCTGCCTCCCCAGGATACCATCATCTCCCCCCCGGACAGGTTTGATTTCGCGAACAATTCCTAGCTACCCGATCCAACCGCCGGCGTACTTGCAGGGTGGCAATGCCTGTTGTTGGCAGGTTGTTTTGTCGCTGAAATTGTCGGACTGCCGCGGCGACTCGATCGGTATAAAATTGATTCAGGGGTAAAGACGGCTGCGGTGCTACCACCAGGTTTAAATTGTTTTGCAGGTTTTTGATGACTTCTGCTGCTTTGCGTTGGGTAGCTGCGTTGGGGGTTCCGGTAACGTTAAGTTCGTATTCTCGCTGCAAGTTGCGAATCGCTATTTGGGTGGCGTCGTCATTCAAGGATCCGCGTTCGGGAATGTCGTATCCCAAACCAATCAAAACCTGGCGAAATTGCTCTACGTTGGCATACAAAACTCCCCGGGATGCAATGGCTTGTCTGTCGCCGGGAATACTGGCCCCAATCGAACGTACGCGATCGCGATTGCCGCTGGGGGTGGCTTTCCCTTCTAACAAAATACGCACTTCTGGCGTGGCCATTCCCGTAACGGGTAGATTGTACCGCCGTTGAAATTCTCGTACCAATTCTTCGGTCAAAGGTCCGTAAAATTGATTTTCCGGCAACCGCTGTTCTGGTTGCAAAACGGCGTTTAAATCTTTTTGCAGGTTGATAATAATTTCGGCTAAAGCATTTTGGGTTCGTGGATTGGCTTTACCGTCAACGGGAAGTTGTTGCTGGCGTTGAAAACTGCGAATGGCCTGTTCGGTCATGGGGTCGCTTAAGGTTCCCCCCACTTGCGGGATATTGTATCCCAAGCCGTACAAAGCTGACCGAAATTCTCCTGGTGTATAATCGGTTTGACGTTCGGCGATCGCGATTGGCGGTTCCACCAAAGCAGGAACCACCGAAATAGCGGTGATGCTACCAATTCCTAAAACCCACCTACCCCACATAGTTGATTTTCCCTCAATAACCATCTATAATCGGCTGCTATCGATATCCAAGCCCATCTTGCTCGAAGTTCTATTGTAGGAGACGCTCGAACGGTTGGCGTGGTTTCTCGATTAGGAACGAGGCGGGGAATATTTCATAATTTCTACCGGAATGCCTAGCAGTTGTCGTCCCAAAACGGACAAACCAAATTTGGGTTTCAAAGATGGCGGCAACTCCCACCAGGTAACCGGGAGAAATCCTAAATTTTTATAAAATGTAGCTAGCTGTTTGCCCAAACATTCTAAATAGAGAGGTTGGGTGGCTTGTTGGATTAAATGCCGGCAAAGATAGGTTCCCAAACCGCAATGGCGCCATTGGGGGTCCACAACCACACTTCCCAATTCCTGTGCGTTGGTAAAGTTTCGCAGCTGGCCGCAGGCGATAACGGTGTTTTGATGTTCGATGACCCAAAATTGCTGCCAGCGAATTTGCGTTGGGTCTAGTTTGGCAAACAATACCAATTTGAAAATGCTGGCCAGATCGCCAGCATGGGCCCGACGTAGATAGCAATTTTTAGGTAAAGTAGGCTTCATGGAAAAATGCGATCGCGGTAGCTGAATTATGTATGCCCATCAAGTCGTAAAAATTGTCTGGTTAGGACTTTACGTTTGGTTTACCGGGGACATACATAACTCAATCCCTGCTACTATACTACCGACAATCTTGGTCGCTCCATCAAGCCTACTAAGAAAAACTGTTTTGTTTTCTGGTTACCAATGGTTTAGTTGAAGTTCGAAGCCTGCTGTTGGCTATCTTCCTCAGCAATTTCTAGTTTTTCGCAAGGAATGCGATCGCTGAGAACAGCACTAGCGGTAGAATTGCTGTGAACTTCTAAACTAGCTTCCGGTAGGGCATGAAACATGAGAAATTCTCCCGGAAACACAACTCGCTCAAAATACCATTCCGGAACGTTGGCAATCCGAACAATTTGAACGCTATTGGTTTGGTTTTTATAACCGCAAAGGATTTTTCGTTCCGGTGCAACGGAAAGAGAGTCTAAAATTTGAGTCATAACGTTAACGATTGCTTTTTATCCTTTGTTGGGGAACACCCCTCAGTGTACCAAAGGATCTTTAGCGTTGCTTTGATGGAAATCACAGCCAGTCATCAATTTTAACGTCTATGCCCTGTATATATCTGGGCATTTTGGGTGGGTTAGCCACACCGAAAACAGCAGCGGTTTCGTTGGTTTCCTGGCTGGCAGGGCCTTTGGTGGTTGAATGCCTGGCAGAAGCGATCGCTTTTGAAAATCTGCTACATATTGAAGGTTTTGTATTTTTTATACGCGCGAGCCACCATATTTTTCGATCTTGCCAGGTAGGTGCCATTAAAAACTTTTTTTCTCCACAGAAATTAACGGCTACTTTGACGGCAACGGCGTTGAAAACGCTGGTAGGCTTTGCGGTAAACTTCGCGAATGCGGCTCCTTTGTGCGTTAAATTGTTCCCAAGATTTGGGGTCTTTAACATGTAAAGATTCTTGAAACATTTGTTGGTCTAAATTCGCCAATCGTTCGCAAAGTTGTGCGGACTCGCGAATCAGTGGTTGGGACAAGTCTGGGGTTGGCTTGGCAGAATTGGGGCGTCGCCAGCGGCGGTAAAACCAATAAATCAAATCGATTCCCATCCAAACGAGAAACAAAACCGCCACAGAAACCACCAAAATATTTAACGGCTTGATGGACTCAGCTAATACCATGTACCGCACGCTCAATCGCTAACAATCAAACAAAACAACCAACAAAGCAAAAAAAATAACAACAACGGACGATCGCACAGCCATAACCAGTTGCAGTTGTAGCCACCATCGCGATCGCCCATTGCCGCCGTTTTAAGCTGGACGCAAAATTACCATACCATAAGCTTGCGGGGAAAGATACTGTTGGGCAGCCTTTTGCAAATCTTCCGCTTGTAAAGACTGAATGCAGCTGGGATAGTCAAAAGCCAGAGACAAATCCTCTAACTGCGACTGATAGTACCCGTACATATTAGCGCGATCGCTGGGCGTTTCGTTCCCAAAAATATAGCGGTTAGCCACCTGGGTACGCACCCGCGCCATTTCTGAGGGGGAAACCAACTCTTGCTGCAACTGCCGCAAATGCCGGTCGATTTCCGCTTCCGCCGCCGCCAAGTTTTCCGGAGGCAACTGGGCAGAAATATAAAACATCCCCTGATGGCGATGGCTGAGATTGCCTGCCACCACCCGCGAAACCAACCCTTGTTGTTCGCGCAAACTTTGCACCAGCCTGGAAGTCCTTCCTTGCCCTAAAATCGACGCCAGCACGTCCAAAGCATAGGTTTGGGAAATCCGATTTAATCCTGGAACTCGCCAAAGCATCACCATACGCGCCTGCTGCAAGCTGCTGTCAGTAAGTTCTTGACGCTCGATTTGCGTAAATGGTGCTTCTGAGGGGCAATCGGGATTATTTGGCGGAGCGGTTGTCGGTGGTTCCACCTGGGAAAATCCTGCAAGAACGGTATCAATGAGTTTTTCCACTGGTAAATTGCCCACCGCCACTGCAGTTATCGCTTGGGGATGGTACCACTGTCGGTGGAAATCGCGCATTTGCTGGGGGGTCAAATTGGCGACCACTTCCGCAGGTCCGAGGATAGGACGTCGGTAGGGGAGGCTGGGAAACGCCATTTGTGCCATTTGCTGGTAGAGACGCCGTTGCGGGTTATCTTGAGAGCGGCGAATTTCTTCGAGAACTACATTGCGTTCCGGTTCAAAAGCCGCATCGGGAATGCTGGCATTTAAGATGACTTCAGTTTGCAACGGCCCCAAATCGCGAAAGTCGGCGGGGGCAGTTGTAATGTAATAGTGGGTGTAGTCTTGGCTGGTGGCGGCGTTGGTGATGGCACCGCGCTCTTCCACCAAACGCTCGAATTCACCCCCAGCAAGGCGCGGCGTTCCCTTGAAAATCATGTGTTCGAGAAAATGGGCCATACCATTGATCGAGTCGGGTTCTACCGCCGATCCCACCTGCAGCCACAGGCTAAGGTTGACCGCTTCTACCGGCAGCTGTTCGGCAACTACCGTCAAGCCATTGTCTAGCCGGCGAACTGTGGGAAAGTTCAGCTGTGGTGCGGTTTTGGAAGTATGCAGCGTTACACTCATGCAAAATTTTAGCGATCGCGAACAGTTAGGACCGATACCAAAAAGTACCAATCCTTTCTCATTGTATCTATGTCCAGCAGCGATTCCCGATTATTGGGCTGATGTTGCTATGGCAGACACGTTGTGGGTCCAGTTGGGTTTAAAAGACACTTGAAATTGGGTGACGGCTCGATCGTTACTGCCTAGTTTGGCTATTTTCGGCAACGGCGTTTGCAGCAAAAATTTCCGTTCCAGCGCACCCAGGGGTTTGTAGCCAACCAGCGTTCCGTCGGAGTTTACGGTTACTTGATAGTCAAGTTGTTGCGTGAAATTGGGTCGTTCGGTCCACTCTCGGTGGATCTTGTCGTACAGCTGCACCCGTAATTTCTCCACATCTTCTGTATTGGTGATTTTTGGCGGTGTGGTAATAAATTCGCTGCTACAGCTTTCTGCTGGCTTGAACCCACCAGCACCTTGCTCGGACTCATCCAAACCTGGAAACTTCACTACTTTGCTCGTGTTGATGCAATCGGCCAGACGGCGCTCGCCCACGCTCATCAACCATTTATACTGGTCTACAGATTGGGGCAAACTGCGATCGAGGCAAGCTTGATACATGCTGTTAATTTCGTCAGTAGAACGTTGTTGAATCTGATAGACCTGCGTTAGCAAGCACTCGGAAGCCATGGCAATTTTTTCTTCTTCTTTAACTTCTTTGCCTGGGCTATTTGGTTCGCTATCCAAGATTTCGTCGTAGGTATCCCTAGACGCTTCCAGGTATTTTTCGGCTTCGTCGTACTCTTTTTGCATCAACAGCGACCAACCCAAGTTTTGCTGGAGTAGATATTTGGTTTGCAATTTTTCTGCTTTGTTTTCTTGCTTTTGACTGTCTTCTTGGTTTTCTACTTCCAGGGATGCCCGTTGCAATCCCAAACGTAAGAAAGTCTCGGCGACAATAGGCGTGTTGCGACGTTTGACGGGGTTGTAGCGATGCAGATAAACGTGCCCCATATTGTTGAGGGCTTTTGGCGTGCCTTCTAAAGCGGCAACTCGATATTGGCTTAATGCTTGATCTAAAGAACCCAGCGATTCGTATACTTCTCCCAAAGATAAATTGATATCGGAGTTTTCTGGGTCTAAGTTGAGAGCTTGCAAGTACCGCGTTTCGGCTTGGGAGAGGTTGCCGTTATTCTGGTATTCCTTACCTTGTTTGAGGAGTCGCTCTGGCAGTTGATCGTACACTACGTAGGAAACCAACAAAAGCAACGCCGAAGCACCAAACAATACCTCGCTGTACAAATAGTCGGGAATGCCGGTGTTGCGCAAAAATGCTTTGACGCGCTCTTGTCCTTTCGAGGTTAAACTGCTTTGGGCGATCACCAACAATCCCGTACCTTGGGCGATACCGGCAAAGGATTGCTGCCAAGTGACCCCACCTCCTACGGAGAGTGCTTGGAAAATGGTAATGAATAAACTGGCGGTAACGGCTAAACTGCCCGCTGTTAGGAGGTTCCACAACCAGTCCAACCGATCCCATTGGTTGACTTTTTTGACTGTTTGGAAAAACCACCACCAGGACGATTCGTCGGGTTTGAGGGAGTTGCGCCAGTTGGGTAGGTCGCCGCGACGGGAAATGACTTTGGCTTGTTTTTGCAGGCGTTGGTCCAGTTGAATAATGGTATTTACGTCTTGAGGATCTGCTTTGTCCGTATCTTCTAAGGCATTTTTCACTTCGTCGCGGGCAAGCAAGACTTCTAAAACTGTGGGTGGCGATGGCTTGGAAGTGTCTGCTTCTAGAGCTTCTAGGGCTTGCGTGTAGCGCGCGATCGCTTCTGGCAAAGCAGTGGTAGATTGCGCTTGATATTGTGTCATGGCTAGATGTGGATCCCTGAATTCGATGGATTGAGCGGTATATTGGCACGATGAAAGTTTGAATAAAATTATAATATGACTTTTCCAAAGGAGACAGGTTAGTTTGTAATGTTTTAATAAAAATATAGCGACGCTTCACAAGATTTTTATGCGTACGTTTGTTTCCTTTTCAATGAAAGGATATTGAATTTTCCATCGAAATAGGAAGCCGATTTGTCGGTTTTGCCAAACGGCTATCCCTCGAAAAGCGAGAAAAGAAAAGGAAAAGTTGATTCCTACTTTGGCAATAGCGGTCTTGGGTGGCGCTTCGATGGAATCTTTTTGCAGAATCTGCTGGTCTGTCTCTAGCCTTCGACGGCAAGCAAACAGCCGCAAACTCCTCACTTTGTATTTCCCAACCCCAACTGGTATCTATCAAGCTGGCTCGAAATGACCGAATCCCGGTTGCGATTGAAAATCTTTCTCAAAAATGGCACAGGGCTGCTAGACTAACTCCCAAATAGATGAACCACCAATAAAACTTGAACTGTCCTGTTTAATAAGGGAAATTACGGAGGGGGTTTCTACAAGTTAAGTTTTGGCTCGCAATCGTGCAGATCTCGTCTGCCAAATTTTTGTTTTAATTAGATAGAATCCTCAGGTAGGGAACCGCGATCGCAGTGGTTGGTTTTCAGTTGGATTTTACGTTTGACAGCCAATTTTGCCAGCTCCCCATCCCTAATGCAATCCTTGCTGCCAAATACCAATATAAACGCGATCGCTACTTTCCCACTGTATAATCCCTTGATAGCTATTTAATGTAAAAGAATACTGTTGTTGCTTCCCTTGCCAAACTTGATAGAAGCCCTGTGTGATTTCTGCGTTTAACTGACAACCTAACATGCTATTGAGGGTTTCCAAAGCCAAGCGAGGCTCAACTTGTTCGGTGGTAAAAGAAGCTTCGGTTTGCTGCAGTAAGTGAGAATGACGGTCGAAGAGAAATCCAACGCTCACACGATCGGGCATTAGATGGTAAACCCAAGCTGTTGTATTTTGCCAGTATCCTGGGGCAACAATCGCGGGGACACCAAACATTTTCCGTACCAGTTTTCTGTGAGTACCAGGTTGAAAGCCGGGAATGCCATACCCCACCGGAATGTGGCGACAGACATTTTCCCGAATAGCAGCGTTATTGGGCAAATAGATCCCTTCTATAACGGTAGAGGTGGCTTCGCTAGCGGCAGGTTGAGTAGGTATAGCTGTGGCAGCAAGGGAATGGGTACTCAGTAGCAAACCAACTGCCACGAGCGTTCTAGCAAACAACATGAATATTCCCCTATTTTGGCTTACGGTTAGAATTCCCCAAAAAGTCGAAATGAGCGATCGCTTCCGATCGAAATTTATTGTAACCGGAAGCTTTTTTTTGCAATCTCGCCATAAAAAATCCATCCATGTGATGGCGGTGGGGAAATACCTTCATCCATTTACCATCAACCAACAAAGGAAACAATGGCGAACTGGCATCCGGCGGCAAAATTTCCCATTGGGGATGATGGGCAAGAAAAGTTTCGAGAACACTTTCATTTTCCAAGGGATGAACCGTACAGGTGGCGTACACCAAAACCCCCCCTGGTTTCACCCAAGTAGCTGCATGGGTTAAAATTTCTGATTGTAGTTGTGCGAGTTCGGGAATATTTCCCGGTTGCTGCCGCCAACGGGCATCTACGCGTCGGTGTAAGGTTCCCAATCCAGAACAAGGCGCATCCACCAAAACCCGATGGGCTTGGTTTTGGAACTGAGGCAAGTTGCGGCTATCCCCCAATTCAATTTTTACCGATCGCACTTGTAAGCGTTCTAAGTTCTCTTGCAAGCGTTTGCTCCGTTGGCTGCCGTATCCCGGTTGCCGGTGTTTGGTTTCTGGTTTTACAATTGCCCAAACCGTACCGCGATCGCCTATTAACTCGGCAATATGACCGGTTTTGCCCCCAGGAGGTGCACAGGCATCCACAACAGTTTCCCCAGGTTGCGGGTTTAGCAAATGCGTTACCAACTGGGCGCTACTGTCTTGTACACTCCACCAACCTTCTGAATAGCCCGGCAGTGCTTGAATTGCTCCAATACTTCCTTGCAAGCGCAAGGCTTGGGGGAGGAAAAATTGGCGATCGCCGCTAGCTATAGTAACGCGCTGTGCGGGAATTTCTTTGGTTTGTAGGGCTTGCTGTACTTGTTCGAGGGTAGCTTTCTGAGGATTAACGCGCAAATCTATGCTCGGAGACTGGTTCATCCAAGCACAGAGTTTTTCTGCTTCTGCTGCACCCAGTTGTTCCACCCAGTTGTTGACGATCCAATCGGGGAAGCTATAGGCGGTACCGAGATAGGCAACGGTATCAAGTTCGCCCTTTTGGAGATAGCAAAAAGCGGGTAGCGTACCGGTATCGGCTTGACGGAGATACTGCCGCAGCAAACCATTGATAAATCCTTTTAAACCGCCCAAACCGTTCTTTTTCGCTAGTTCCACAGTGGTATTAACAGCAGCGGAGGGGGGAATGCGGGAAAGATATTGAATTTGGTACAATCCCAAGTGCAAAATGAGGCGTTGGTTGAGGGGTTGTTGGCTGGCGGGTTTGGTGGCAAAAGCGTCGATGAGGGCATCAAGGGTTCGTTGCGATCGCACGCATCCGTATACCAATTCTGTAGCCAAACGGCGATCGGCGGTTGATAAATTTTGCCCTTGCTTTTCCAACCATCGATGCAAAGCCACGTCGGCGTACAAGCTTTTTTTATAAGTATCCCGTAAAGCGAGGAAAGCAATTTGTCGTGCGTTGCTCATCGATTGCAGGTTGGTGGCCGCTATGGGATGCGGTCAAACAGCGATCGTATTATAGCGCGAATCGCGATCGCCATCCTAGCCCAAAAATCCTAAAAAAAGCCAGGAATTGGTACTCTTTCTATACCTTCCTGGCTTCTTTACTTAAATAGCCATATATATGAGTTCAGCAGGCAGTTTTGCCTTTATTGACGGCGGCGACGAGCCAATGCTATGACACTACCAACTAAGCCTAAAGCTGCCATGGCAGAGGGTTCGGGAACTGGTTCCACGTCGCTAACCACAACTCCCATGTCGTTGAAATTGTCGTCAATAAATTCACTATCCTCAAAAGAAACAATCATATCAGTATCTTCAAAAGTCCTATTGTTTAGTAAACCAGGCACATCGAGCTCGGTGTTACCATGTTCGTTTCCTTGATAGATTAGCGACTGCTGCTTGCCACCTGGATTGAGGCTAGCTTCTGAATAGAATGTATTATCGAAGTAAGTACCAGTTTGATTAAGGAAGAAACCAAAGTCAGTGCTGTTGAAATTCTCAGCATCTGGATCGCCATTGACCAGATTGCCATCATCATCAACTACATCAATATTCCCGTTACCATCAGGTGCCAAGTGAAAGCCCTGTAAGCCATCGCCGGGAACAATATCACTCGTAGGACCTAAAGTGTTATCTATCAAGGTTACCCGATCGTCTGGGTCAGTACTTCCCGGTTTGTAAATACCAAACTCTTCATCATTGGCCAAAGCCGAATTTTCAAACGCTAGAACTGCTGAGGCACCTGTGGAGGTCGTAGTAAATACCTCATATCCAGTTTGGTCGTCCACTGCATCAATGTTACCGTCGCCGGCCAAATTGTCAAGCTCTTCTTGCAAAGACTCGTTCCCAGAAACAGGAGGTCCAGGTTTTATAGTAGCTGCAGAAGCAGGCTGAGTTCCAGCCAACATACCGCCAGCGATAACGGTAGCCCCCATGGTTAGAAGCATTTTATTCGCGATTTTGAAAGAGTTGCGCATTGTAGTCATAGTTTTTACCAATCAATAAAGTTCGTTCAAAGTTTGCATGCAACCGGCAAACTCCTGATTTTCGATCCTTGAGCCCCTACTTTATACTTTAAATTGCTAGTTTTTCTGTGGTTTCATGCTTCTTTAAGTTCCCTATACGGCTGGACAAAGTAGAGAAGCCCTGGATCGTGTGTGCGGGAAAAAGATTCATGAAATATGACCATACTTTGACGGTTCTTTACCTGCAAGAGCCAGGCAAAAATCAGAAAAAACTTTTAAAGGTTGCTGTCTTTGTGGAAAGTTCAACCAATCTATGTTTCAGTAACTTTCCTGGAAGCATGCACCTCTTCCGTGCATCTAGTCGTTAATTGTACGGAGACCTAGAGGGAGTGTAAACACGTAGCGGGTCGCTTTGTACGATCTTTATATCCTATGGGTTGGCATCTACTTTGACTGGATCTGTATAGGCTTGCATAAGATTTTCGCGAAGATAAATATAGAAAATGATTAAAAACAGAGCTGTTGGGAAATTTGAAGTTTGAAAAGCTACCAGGGTAAAATGATATATTGTTATACAAAAATAAATTTTTTCAAGACCGAAATGCCCAATTGTCAGGGGGGTTTGCTCCTATATCGGTGTTTCGATTGCGTATCTAATAAAGTGCGGCTAGTAAAATTTAAAGATGCTTTAAAAAAGAACCTTTCCAGATCCACCCTGGTTCGATCGATTTGCCTGTTTTCTGCTATATCTTCTCGACACGTAAAAAGATCGGGAGCTTGGTAGCCCCGCTGCTTTAGCATGGGGTCCAAAAGCCACTCGGCGGCTTTAGCCGCAGTGATATAATTGAGGTGACTTAGTAGAGTCGATCCATCTACGTGACGATTCGCCTTAGCACGGAGAGACCCCGGCAACCGAAAGCGCGATATCGCATGGCGGTGCCGAGTTGCAGCAATGGGAGGGTGATGAGCGTACCTAACTGGCATGGTGATGGAAGCTGCGAACGGCGACAAAAAGTAAAGGGAAACCTTCAGGCCACCCAGAGAGGCGTCTTTGACTTCGCCTAAGAGTCCGTCTTGCGGCAGTTCGCCAAATCCCTCCGGGGAATCCCCGTTGCTTTAGTGCGGGGAGTAGTCAATTTTGTCCATCGCCAAAAAAAAATCCAGGAAGTACGGTAACAAAAACCGCCTCCTGGCTTTCTTTAATGCTAATTTTGTCGCTGTTGTTGGTAGCGTAGCTGGGCTAACCGTGAATTTACTGACGGCGACGACGGGCAAAAGCCATCAGACCACCAACGACGCCCAAACCTGCTACGGCAGAGGGTTCGGGAACTGCTGCTACAGAACCAACTTTCACCACCATGTCGTTAAAGTCGCTGTCGTTGTAGGGGCGATCGCCTGTGCGCAAAACATCCTCAAAAGCGATGATGAATTCATCTTCTTCAAAAATACCGCCAAATTCATCTTGAAACTTGGTTTCGCCATCCCCTTCATAGACAACAGCTTGTTGCGATTTATCAGGATTGAGGGAGGATTGGGTGTAGAAGGTGCCATCTTTCTTAGATTCAAGGAAGAAACCGAACTTGCTGAAACTACTGTAATCAACAGAGGCAATGGCTTTTGGCTGGTCGTTACCTTCAAAAATGACTTGCCGGTTGTTCTTGTCTTTAGCGTCGTAAATCCCAAATTTATTGCCATCAGCCCAGCCAGCAACTTCTAGCATGAGGAGGGCGCTATCGTCGTCACCAATGTCGGGATTAGTGAATTTCTCAATGCCCGTTTGATCGTTGTCGGTATCGATACCACCGAATACAGTCAAATCGTCCAGACGTTGTTGCAAGGAATTTTCATCGCTGGGCTTATCTGCGGATTCACCGAAAGTCACTGTGGCTGCAGAGGCAGGTTGTGCGCCAACCAACATACCGCCAGCTAGAGCGGTGGCGATACCGGTCGCTACAAGCATGTTGTTCGTGGGGTTGAAGAAATTGCGGGTTGCGTTCATGGTCTGGATCTCCTCAAAGGTTGATGTGTGATGTGCGGTGTATCTCAAATAGGTAAACCCCTTTGTTTGTTGCTTCGATCCCCTACTGCAAATCCATGCTCGCCAACTCTATTTCAGTTGGTACGTGTTTTCCCCTAGTTTTTCTATTTGTTCGGATAAATAAACCATGGTGTTCTTTTTCAGGGAAACCAACAATAGAAAGAAATATTTCAGTTTCCCCTACGAACGCCTTTATTTTAGATGCCCCTTATCTTTGCAGGGGGGTTCCCCCCAGCTTTACCAATCCTCTGACACAGACAAAAAAGTCTTCCTATGTCGTTGGTGGTTTGCCAAATAGGATACAGTTGCTCAGTGAATTTACTGAAGTTATGTACGTTTTTTTGCTGTATCTGACCATAATTATACGGGACATTACAGGGAGTGTAAACGCTCACAAAATGGCTTTGCACAATCTTTATAAAACGAACAAAAAAACGAGCATGGATTTATACCTACGTGGCGTGACGTAAGTACCCATTGCCAGCGGTTATTTTCTCCGTACCAATGTAGGTAGCTGGGCTGGTATTTGCCTGGATGGCTTGCCATGCAAGCTTTCAGGACGAATTCATCGGTTGGTAGATTCCGGGGTAGATTTTGTGGTTTCATACCAAAGAACGGTAGCCGCACAATTTTAAAGACGCTTTAAAGGAAAGCAGGCATGGACGGATCGATCGGTCGCTCTCGCTGGTTTCATCCCTTGTTGTTGCTGGGGTGGTTGATTTTGGGAAGTGGGTTTCGCTGGTTGCGCCTGGGTATGGAACCACCATGGACGGATGAGTTTGCCACGCTGGTTTATAGTCTGGGCAATAGTTTTTTAGAGGTACCTCTGGATCGGGCGATTTCGGGGGAAATGCTGCTGCAGCCTGTACGGGTTGCCAGTAAAACGGGAATTGGGGATGTGGTAGCCCATTTGTTGGCAGAAAGTACCCATCCACCGGTGTATTTTATGCTGTCGCACTGGTGGT
Organism: Geitlerinema sp. PCC 9228; assembly: GCF_001870905.1. Lineage (NCBI taxonomy): Bacteria > Bacillati > Cyanobacteriota > Cyanophyceae > Geitlerinematales > Geitlerinemataceae > Geitlerinema > Geitlerinema sp. PCC 9228. The sequence continues at coordinate 29,618 of NZ_LNDC01000133.1, read as the reverse complement.
TGGGTTGGTTTTCTTCCCAGGGGGAGTTGGTGTCGGTAACGGCGGCTCGATCGCTGGCTGCTGGGTTTGGGGTGGTCGCGATCGCGGCTATCTTTTTTTTGGTACGCTCGATGTTTCGATCCACCGTGGGGGCTCATTTGGCAGCGGCGGTGATGGCGGTTTCGCCTTTTGGGATTTTTCTTTCTAGAGAAGCCCGTCACTATACGTTGGCGATTCTCGTAGCGATCGCTTCGGTGGGGATTTTTCTGGTTGCCCTCCGCCACCTCCACCAACGACAACGCCTACCCCTGCTCTACGTACTGGCATGGGTCGCCACCAACGGTCTTGGGGTTGCCGTTCACTATTTCTTTACCCTGGTTTTGGCTGCGCAAGCGATCGCTTTGGGTCTTCTCAGCCTTCGTAGCTGGCAACAGCAGCGAACTTCCCCTTCCCCATCGGAACTGCCTCCCCTCACCCAAAGCGTCTGGTATCCCATCTATGCTGCCGCCGCCGGTAGCCTTGCCACCACCTTGGCTTGGTTGCCCCTATGGCAATCCTTTGCTGGCAGCCGCCTCACCGGTTGGGTTTCCCACGGATATTCCTTAAGTTTGGAACCAGTGTTGCGGTTGTTGCTATGGCTGGTAACCATGTTCGCCCTTTTGCCTGTAGACCCAGCCACGCTCCCAATTCCTGTGGTGGTCGTTGCCGGAATTGTTCTGTTGGTCTTTTTCTTGTGGGCACTTTGGCAGCTGTATCGGGGCATTCGGTTGCTGTTACACGCCTCCAACCAGCAATGGCAGCCAGTGCGCTGGTTGCTTGCTTACCTGCTGGCGGCGGCGATTTGCTTTGCTATCCTCACCTATGGATTTCAAAAAGATGTGACCTTGGCACCGCGGTTTGCCTTTATCTTTTTCCCTGCTGCGATCGCTGCGATCGGCATGAGTTTAGCTGCTTGGTGGCACAAGGGAAAGTATAGCATCGCTCTGGCTTTCTTAATCGCAGGATGCCTAGGCAGTGCAACCACAGTAGGCGATTGGGGCTACCTGCAACACCACCGCACCCGATTACTAGCACAAGCCATCCAACAGCATTCCCAAGCCCCTATCCTGATTGCCAGTACCCACAAGCACCACGGTCAGACGGGCAGGCTGATGGGACTGGCGTGGACGTTTCGCCAGCAGCCGTTTTCATCTTCTCCAATTTTCCAGCAGCGATCGCCGCAATTTCTCCTCGCCCACAAAGCCCAACCCCTAGAAGCAGGCAACGACCCGGCGGTGGTGCTGCAAGAAACCGTCGCCCAATTGAGCCCACCTCTGGATGTCTGGGCAATTGACTTTCACGCGCCGGTGGTGCTAGAAGAACGGGGCTGCGTGGAAGACGAACAACGCTGGCCGGAACTGAGCAGTTATCGAGTAAGGTTGTATCATTGTCCGCATGTGGCGAGCAAGGGAACCAGCAAGGAAGCTTTATGAAATTTCAAGAATTGGTAGCGCAAATTAGCGATGGCAACTGCCCGATCCATATCGCCGACAATCCAGAGATTGTAGGGGTGGCCCCCATTGACAGTGCCCCACCCCAAACCCTGAGTTACGTGGAAGGAGAGGCATTCGCCGAATTTTTGGAACTAACTACTGCCAGTGCCGCCATTTTGCCGGAAAACGAAGTCCTGCAGCAAAGGGCGACCCAACGGGGATTGGCGTGGGTGGCGACTTCACAACCGCGGTTGCTGTTTGCCCGGGCGATCGCGATTTTTTATCAGCCCTACCAGCCACAATTGGGCATTCACGCCACCGCCACCATTTCCTCCCAAGCTCAACTGGGGCAGCAAGTTTATGTGGGGGCCAATGCAGTCATTTTGGAAGATACCCTCATTGGGGATAATGTGTGTGTTTATCCCAACGTGGTGATTTATCCTGGGGTGACCATTGGCGACGGTACCATCCTCCATGCCAATTGCACCATTCACGAACGCACCCAAATTGGTAACAACTGTACCATTCATAGCAACAGCGTCATCGGTTCGGAAGGATTTGGCTTCGTGCGTACGGAGTCCGGGTGGTGGAAAATGGAACAGTCAGGATATGTGGTTTTGGAAGATGGTGTGGAAGTGGGTGCCGGTAGTACAATAGACAGGCCGGCAGTTGGAGAAACGCGCGTTGGTCAAAATACAAAAATCGATAACTTGGTGCAAGTTGGCCACGGCTGTCAGTTAGGTGCCAATTGTATTTTGGTTTCTCAAGTAGGCTTGGCAGGAGGCGTGACCGTGGGAAATGACGTGACTTTAGCCGGTCAAGTGGGTGTGGCCAATCGGGTAAAAATTGGCGATGGCGCGATCGCTTCTGCCAAAACCGGCATCCATCAAAATATTGCTCCCCATCAAGTGGTATCTGGCTATCCCGCCATTGAAAACCAATTGTGGTTGAAAGCCTCTGCAATCTACAAACGCCTGCCAGAACTTTATCAAACCCTGCGAAAAATCAAACGCCAGCTTGAGGCGATTGTCTCCTCGCCATCATCCTCGAAAAAGGAATAAATCTGTTATTTGAACTGATTTCTCCCCCTCGATTTCCACCTGGGAAATTGACCCGGGCAATGCTATCTGCCGCTGTGATGGCATTAATTAGGCGTTCGGTTCAACCAGAGAAAATCGCTCCCCTTCTGCCCCCTCTAGCAAGTTAATAGCCAATTGCCCAAAATTTTTAGAGTTTATCTGGACACTTCCCGAAAAGGTCGATTTCCCTTTTCCCCCTTGACAGCCCCGTTTTTCTATACAAAGATTTCCCTAGGTATTCCCGCTTTTGACACGGGTGGGGACTGCCAAGCAAAAGCACCCAAAAAAATCAATAATAAAATTTTGGAAATTTTTTGGTTACAAAGGAGCGATCTAAGGATATATTTTTAATAGAGCCAATATTTTGGCACGAAAAATCTTGATTGGCGTAGATACCGAAAGGACATTTTGCTAGCGATGAGCGACCTTCCCAGTACAAAACTTACAGGAAAAGCACTGCTTCAAAAAGTAAAAGAACTTTCCTCCATGCCCCGACGAGAAACGGCCAAACTCTGCGGATACTATACGCCTACAAAAAATGGTGAAATACGGGTCAACCTAACAGAGTTTTACGATGCCGTTCTAGCAGCGCGCGGTATTCCCTTAAGTCCGGAAAAAAGTAAAGATGGTCGGGGCAGAGAACCCACCTATCGGGTGAGCGTCCATAGAAACGGACAAATTGTCATTGGTTCTACCTACACCGAGGAAATGGGTTTAAAACCAGGAGATGAATTTATCATTAAGCTTGGCTACAAGCATATCCATTTGATTCAAATTGATGAAGATACCAAAGACGCCGAGCAAAATGGTTCCGCGGGGGAAGAAGAATAGTCATTGCCGATAGCGGGAAACGATCCCTTACCGGTTAGCGGTCATGTTTGTTTTTCTCCCGGTCTTGACATTTTTAGAGGCGGTACCCTCCGTGGTAAAAACCGCCATCTTTTTCGGTATCTGGATTCTCTTTTGGCTACCCGTGGCCTGGCCTGTAAGTAAGTATATAGGCTGGCCGTTTCTTGCTGCGCCCCCTCCAGATCGCAAAATTCCTTTACTTGCCTCTTTGTATCTGGTGGCCGTACCGATCGTTTGGGGAACCATACACATCGAGCAACATCCCTTTTCCGACTACGGCGTTCGCGGGGATGTTGCTCTTTTCGTTTCTTTGGGGATGGGGGTGGTGGTGGCGCTGGCAAGCCTGTTGGTTTCCTTTGGCATACAGTGGATGGGGGGATGGATTCGTTGGGTGCAGTTTCCCCCAGTCCAAGTGTGGCTGCCTGCCGGTGGGTTGGCTTTGTGGGTGGCTGCGACGGAAGAATTGATTTTCCGGGGGATTTTACTGAATTGGTGGCGGCAAGATTGGGGACTTTGGGGAGCCGCGATCGCGACCAGTGCCATTTTTGCCCTGTTGCACGGGGTGTGGGAACGCCGCCAGGTCTTACCGCAGCTGCCGGGATTGTGGCTGTTGGGCATGGTGTTGGTACTGGCAAGACTCGCTGATGGTGGTAGTTTGGGCTTGGCTTGGGGATTGCACGCCGGTTGGGTTTGGGGTCTCGCTGCGTTGCAAAGTGGCGAAGCGATCGCGTATACCGGTAAAGTTCCCTCCTGGGTCACTGGCATCGCCCAACAACCCCTCGCTGGCGTGGTGGGAATTGTCTTGCTAATCGTACTCGGCCTGGGTTTGTACGGATTAGCCTTTCCAGAAGCAGCCAGCAACATTTTTTAGCCCCCCGGGAAAATAAATCGATAAAATAGAATGAGCGTTGGTCTGTCCAGGTGAGTTTATGAGCGTCAAAAAACAATTTGCCAGCTTTGAAGAAATGCTGAAAGCTTCTGAAACGCCACTTCTGGTTGATTTTTACGCCCCTTGGTGCGGCCCCTGTCAAATGATGGGACCGGTTTTGGACCAAGTAAACCAACAAATGCAAGGAAAACTCAAAGTGGTCAAAATCAATACCGACAACTACCCACAATTGGCTTCCCAATATCAAATTCAAGCTTTGCCCACCTTGGTTTTGTTCAAGCAAGGGAAACCCGTACAGCGATTTGAAGGAGCTATGCAAGCCCCCCAGTTAATCTCCAGCCTGCAATCCCATCTCTAAACGCCTTTAAGAACGCCACCAGCGTACCAACCACCGCCACCAAGACGGCTTGTGGCTGGCGAGCATTTTCTGGAGTTGCTGCAACCGGCGGTTGAGATACGCAACATCCACCGCCTCGTTGCCGTAACGCCAGCGGACGTAGGCTTGCGAAATTTCTTCCACGATGCTGCCGGCTGGGGTAGCTGCCCCCATTCGATATTGGCGGGCGTACTCTAGGGGGGTTTGGGCTGGATAGCGGGGATAGCCTTGTGCGCTCAGGGTGGCGAGGGTTTCTCGGTAGATACGTTCGGTTGGTGGCAGTCGGCGCAACCACCGGCGATAGCGCCATTGTCGCCAGCCTTGCCATCCCGACCAACCCACAAAAGCTACTGCGATCGCGACGATAATCCCTTGGAACCATCCCTGCCAGCCTTGGAAAAACAAATTGATAAACCAACGGATGCTGCTAGCAATTCCTTGGGCGATCGCGACCAAAACCGCCTGCAAAGCCGAGCGAACCGGCGTTGGCAACCAACCCGCCACCCACTGCCAAAACGTCCGTAGGGTACTCCAGGCGTATTCATCTTCCAGAGAAGGGGGAATGGTTTCGTGACCGGGAATGGGGTCGAAGCTATACCAGCCGTATTGGGGAATATACACTTCTGTCATCGCATAGGCATCGGTATTGCGCACCACGTACATGCCGGTGAACGGGTTGAACTCTCCAGCAGCGAAGCCCACCACCAAACGCGCTGGAATGCCGATAGACCGCAACATTACCGTGAGGGTAGTAGAAAAATGGTCGGGGTAACCGCCTTCCCAATCAAACAGAAAGGCTTCTACCAGGTCTTGGTTTCGATCGAGGAAAGGAACTTCTTTAACCGTGTAGGTTTGTTTTAAAGCTTGCGCTAAAAAGAAAGCTTTTTCATAAGGTGCGGTAATGGGTGTTTTGGCTTGGTTAAGCAGGCTTTCCGCTTTTTTGCCAACCGGTTCGCGAATAGCATCGGGAATTTGTAGGTAGTGTTTTTGAATCTCTTCGTTGTAGGTGGTGGGAGCGTTTTGCAGGCGTTCGCGATCGCGGTAGGAAACCTCCGACACCACACTGTAGGTAATGCCATCCACCAAATTCACCGGCGCTCGCAATCCTCCCTCCGGCCCTACATTCAGCTTGCGAGTAGGAAAATAAATCGATTCTGGCTGTGCCATCGCCGGAATCAAATTGGGCAACCGCGCCAAAATCGTATAAGTCTGGATAATTTCTTTGGTTCTTGCCGACGATCCCATTTGGGGAATATCAAACTTGTAGGAAAAAGAGGAGCGGTTGAGTTTGACGGTCTGCTCGTTGCGGGAAATTTCCCAACCAGCCCCCGTGTAACGGTCGAAGCCCAAAACCCGCCAAAATCCTTCCATCTGCGATCGCACCCGCATCACTACTTTCGGTTCCATATTCCCCCGCAGGTTTTGGTTGATGCGTTCGTTAAACCCGTAGTAAAACTCTTCATCCACCTGCCCAGGTTCGGATAAAGTTCCCCTGCCGAATCCCCCAGGACCACTACCACCAGCGTTTCCCTCTTCCTGCTGTCGGCGATTGTCTTCGTAGGCGGGATTGACAATGCGGCTGGCATCAAAATTGGCGGGAATATCAATGGGATTGCTTACTGGTAAAGTTTGGAATTGATAGCCGGGAAACCGAGGCGTGACGGCAAAAATGGCCAATCCTAAAGCCACTGTTGCCCCGAAAATGACGAACAAGCGTTTGGGGGTCAGCAAAGCTGCCAGCCGTGGCGACCAAACCCTCGGCATCTTTAACGATGGTCGTGCAGCCGGCGGGGAATGGGCGGATTGGCGGAACGGTGCCTGGTAGATGCCCAGACGGGAACGGTAGTCGAGCACCATGGTGGGAAAGGCAACCGCCAGAAACAAAAGCAAAAAGACGCCGTAAACCCACGTTTGGCTGAGGGTCCCACCTACGGCAATGAGAATCAAACCGATAACAATAGAGTATCCCAAATCCCGGCGGCGGGGCAGGTCAAAACTGTGCAAAACCTGCAACTGTACCAACAGTTCTGCCAACACCAAGCGGGTGTCGTTGAGACTGCGCAGCAAGTCGCGGAAAAAATCCCCCAAACACACCAACATGGCGATCGCTAGTAAAAATTTAATGGCAACATTACGCTGGTGGCGCTGACGCCAACTCCACGATGCCCCTACAATACTCAAAGGCACCGCCCAAACGCTCATAGGCAGGGATTCCTGCTGTCGCGATGCCACATCCGTCGCTACAATCCCCACCACCACCAACATTTGTACGGCAACGCGCAATGCCACCGAGTCTTCTACGACTTCCATCGCCGCACGCTGTCGCCACTGTTGCTGCCAAGACGCCCACCAGGTTTTCAGTGCCACCATCTGAGAACTAATCGCTTATGAAAATTGCAAAGATAGGTTGCTGTTCTTTGGCTTCTTGTTGCTCCGGCCATTGTACCTGTAGCGAATAAATTTGGTGGGGCTGACAATCCAAGAGTTCCCCGCTGACGGTTCCGGGATGGGAACGGCTGGCTTCTACTTGTTCGCTTTCTCCTTGTAGCTGCAAGCGACCGCCACTGGGGAGATAAGCTTGTACGCGCACAGCACCAATTTGCGCTTGGTAGGTCACATCAATGGTAATGGAACCGGCGGGGGTTTGCCAGTGTCTCTGTTGGTGGGTATGTTGGGTAGACAAACGCACCATTAGCGTATCTACCATTTCTCTAGCTGCCAGCAGGGAAAGCAAAATTTGCTGGGATTGGGTGGCTTCTTCGTAGACAATGCCCTCAACCCCCAACTGTTGGGCAAGCTGCCGAGGCGCGATCGCTTCGCTGCCTTCTCCATCGCGCAATCCCGACTCCAACACCAACAAGCGCCCCACCAGATCGTTTAAACTTTCGCTACAATCGGGGAATAGGGATTTTAGGGTAGCCACCAACTTCGCACCGCGCCGATATTCCGAAAGAATGGCAGCGGTACACTGGTGTCGCAACTCCTCAAACACCGATTGCGGTAGCAAAACCGGAAAGTGAAAATTGGCCCAAAAATTGGGAACTGTTTCGGTTTCTAATTGGTCTGGATAATCTAATACCTGCGTTTCCCAAGGAAACAGGGGCAGGTTTTCGGACAGCTCGTTTTTGAATTTGCTTTTTAAGAGTTGGTGAAATCGATTTTTCACGGCGCTCATATCGCCCAGTTTCATGGGTTCCTCTCCTAAATTTTGAGAGCAACTTTCCGGTTGCCCTTCATCCCCCATATCCAATTCCCTGCCATCCAAAGCAGGTGTCGCTGCGGTAAAATCCAGCTCCGCATCTACATCCACCGCATCATCGCTGATGTCGAAGTGCGGCGGCTCGGTTGGTACTTGGGCAGAAGCATTGACCGACGGTTCGCTATGGACCTCAGAGGGGGGGTCGGCGCTCGCCGCAGGCGAATTGCTGGCATCCGAGTCTAGTTCGGATGGGGAAATATTGGGAAACAGCCAAGTTAATAACTGATACCGGAAAGCCTCTTTTGAATTGCGATCTATGTGGTTATTCATGGTGAGATGCCCCTGCTCCGGAAATTTGTTTCCATACCTATGGGGGAGTTGAGGGTGTTAAGCTGATGGCGCTGTTTTTATTTTTGTTGAGTTGCCTGGGGAAGTGGGCAGCAATTTTTCCTCAAACCCTAGCATATTATTTGGTTATGACTTCATGATTGCGAAGATCCCAAGCTCGCTCTAACAATTTAAACCATTTTTTTTGCAGTTGGTTGGTGGTGCAACCGAGTTCTTTGGCGATTTCCGCGTCGTTGTAGTTTTGCTTTTTGAATTGCAACAGTTTTTCCTCTTCTGGGGTGCAGTGGGCGTGGAATTCTTGTTGTTGGGAGGGGGTTAAGCCCAAATTGCGGTCCAAATCAGCACCGAGCCACTGGTGTACCAATTCCCAGCGGTGCATGAGGGCAAAGCGAATTAAGTGATATTTAAATCGTTGCTGCAGGTAATCCCGCTGGCGTGGGGTAAGTCCCAGAATTGCTTCGATTTCCGCCGCGGATAGGTCTTGCAATCGCAAACAAAAATAATCGACGCAACTGTGTTGTTGTTTTTCTTCCAGGTATTGCAGCAGTTCGGCAATCACTTTTTGACGCAGGCTGTCGTCGGAGAGTTCTGGCTCTTGGTTCATGAGCGCGTCGCGCAGCTGCTGCAGGGAGGCATCGGCGGTGGCGTCGCCATTTTCGGAGGAAACGCCGTCGCAGGCACGGTCGATGTCAACGGAGGTTTCTGGCGGGTGTTGTTGGGAAAAGGTTTGCGCGCGCAGAACAATCAGTTGCTGCGATCGCTTGTGGGCAATACGGATGCGGCGTTTGGCGTAGCGTTCGGTAAAGGCCATGTATTCCGCCAACTCTAGCAGGGAACGGGGGGAATAGCGATCGCTCAGTTGCGCTTCCCGACGAAAGGCATTGAGAGATTCCAGATAAAATCCCTGTAAAAAGTCTTCAATTAACATCAACCGCGTTTGGTAGCTGGCATAGCTGGGAGAAGGGGCAATGTAGCGATAAACAATGGCACTGAGGGTGCTGTGCAATTCGGCACGCCCCGGTTCTGACCCCAACCGATAGTAACGCAGGCACTGCTGCAGGCGGTGTTTGGCGAGATGGAGTTCCCAAGCTTGGATGTCACCCGATTGTTGAATCCGTTGGCTTTCCGCACAGATGCGACTGGCTTCATCAGCAATACGCCCGGCTACTTGGCGGCAGTTTTTGCTTGTAGCCCGCGTATGGGTTTGCAGTTGTTGGAAGATGGTTTCGGCGATCGCGTCCACTTTGGGATATTTCTCAAGCCCGACTTTTTAGATTTCTTTCCAAACCCTAGCATATTCGCTAAGGCACCGTCTCTAGTATTAAGATTGGGGTAAATAATCTTCAATAGAATTTTGTACGCACAGACATGAGTTTAGACCAGCAAATCGAACAATTGGTGGCGGAAGCACCGCCAGATGGGCAAACACCACAGATCGTTAAAGCGATCGCACCAGCTTTAAAATATTTCGCGGGCAAACTCCAGCACCAACACTACTATATCCTGCAAAATCTAGACGAACGCTGGGTGGTCCACACCTTGAGCAACCGCGCCCAACCAGAAAAGCAAAAACGGGTGATTTACGCCTTTCCCTCTGTCAAAGACGCTACCCAAAACCTCACCACCTCCCCCACTTCCCAGGCAGTAGCCATTTCTATGCCGGTGACCCATATTTTGTTCCAATTGCTGGCTTTAAAAACCATTGACAGTTTGATTTTTTTTGAAACACCAGGAAATTTATCCTCCGGTGTGGAAGTGGGTCAGGAAGACTTTCAAAATTTAATTCAAGTTCAGCTCAAGCATGCGTTTGGGCAACAGCCACCCAGGAACATGGCTTGAGCAGTTTTTGTTTCTTCTATACTCCCAAACTCTCCACCTTTACTTCGATAGCAACTATTCCTGCGGCGAAGAACTAGGTGGTGTCAAGCGATCGCTTTTTCCTTTACCATTTGGCTTGATTCTTGTCAAGTCCAATCCATTTTCAAACCAAAGCGCTTGCTGGGGAATACCAATGTGAATCCCTTCGCGGTCGAAACGGTTTTTCAGGCGGCGGCGCAGTTCCCGGGCAACGCTCCACTGCTGCATGGGCTGGGTTTTAATCCAAATACGAATCACCATGCCGCTGTGGGAGATTTGGTCAACACCTAAAACCTGGGGAGCTTCCAACATCAGAGGTCGCCATTTGCGGTCATAGTAAAGATACTCGCAAACTTGGTTGACCACCGCCAAAGCACGATCGACATTGGTATAAAAATCCACCTCCACCGACAAATCCACCCGCGACCACTCTTTGGATAAATTTTCCACCATGGTAATCGTGCCATTGGGGATGGTAATCACGCTGCCATCCATGCCTCGCAGCTGGGTGATGCGCAAATTCATGCGCTCCACAAAACCGCACATTTGTTGGATAATCACCACATCGCCCACAGCATATTGGTCTTCCAGGAGAATAAAAAATCCGTTAATCGTATCTTTAATGGCATTTTGCGCTCCTAAAGAAAGAGCCAAACCGGCAATACCAGCCCCAGCCAGCAACGGGGTCAGATTGATGCCAATAATGGAGAGGGTCACCAAAACCGCAACGCCGACACCAATTAATGCCGTAACACTTTTGAATACCTGGGAAAAGGTGGAGATACGTAACGCAATGCGTTGGGAAGTGCGCTCGTCAACCAGTTCCTGCGGTTCCAACGCCGAAAACAAGCGATCGATAATCGCTTCCAGCAACCGAATAATTAAATAAGTGGCCAAGATCGCAATGGCAATGCGCAAAGGGAGGGCAAACAGTAGCGGTTGCAACCAACGGGTATAGGGAAAAAGTCTTAAAATGGTAGCGACGTTGGCACCCCAGAGCACCAACTGCACAATTTGTAGCAAGCGGCGTTGGATCTCGTTAAACGTAAACCACTGTTGGCGGCTCAGTTGCTGCCGAACCGAATCCAGACTGGTTGTGGGAAAGACAGCCGCATCCCCGGCTTCTCCTTCTAAAGATTGTGTGGGGTCGGTCTCGGCTTGTTCCGCAGCGGCGGCGGCTTCTGCTTCCATTTCTGCTTCAATGGCTTCAATGGTACGCTGGCGGCGTTTTTTCAGGGAGCGCTGCCACTTGGCAACCCCCCAACTTAGAAATAGCGTACCGCCGATAATGCCCAACGCTAGGGCACTTTGTCGAGCCAGAAATTCAGGCTGGCGTTGCTCTTTCGCCCGTACCAGGGCTTTCTCGATAATATTGCTTAATTCCGTCGCTCTGGTGGTAATGTCTCCCCTAGATAGTTTGGCATCTAGGTGGGTAACGGTCATGATATCGATTTCCCGCAGCTTATCACCATATTGGGCGTAGATGACGGGCAGGTCGTTGAGGAACTTGTAGGTAACGTGGAGTGTCTCGGGGTCGAAATCGCTACGCACGATACTGTACAGTTGGCGTTGGATGTCTCGTACGCGCCTTTGGCTAGATATGGAGACTGATTGGGATGATTTGGCGCTGTCGGAGTTGGGGGCAGGGGTAGCAACGTGAAAGAGCTTGTATCCATCTAGCCAAACTGCACGGATATCGAGCTTTTCTTGTTCTACTGGGGAGAGGATTTGCGAGATCCCCTCCAAGCCAGCAAGGGGTGGAATTTGGCTGAATGTAGGAAAAGCATTTTTGGCCGCTACTGGTAAAGTAGAAGTCAAAAATGCGATCGCCATACCGAGAACGCCCCAAATTGCCAGGCGATACAGCGCTTGAACTCGTGATTGCATTGCGATACCTAAAGGCGCAGATGAAATTTTTGGGTTGTGCCAGGAGAATCTAGCCTACCCCTTTGTCTATAATGAAACCAATGGCACCAAAAACAATAACCTTTTGGAAAAATCTTTGTCTGCGGCTATTACAAGCGGTTTTAATTGTCTCTTTGGCTTGGTTGTGGGTGTTGTTAGCGGCGACCCCGGCCGCTTAAAATCCTACTCATGCTGCCCTATGCTTCTCTGCTGCGATCGCGATGTTGTAGCTGCTGGAAAGGTTCCCAATGCCGTAAATCGGTTAAAATGGCTCGATACCCCTGGGGATTGGGATGTAAACCATCTCGACCGATGAGGGGTCGCCACCAAGCTGTTCCCCGTTGCTGCCACAGGTCGTACAAATCGAGGTAGGGAAGGTTGTGGGCAGCACAGGCTTGGCGCGTTGCTTCTTTGTAGCGGTATTGGTCTTGGTGGTTGTAGTACAAACAGTTGAGAAAAGGCATTTTCGTTTCGTCGGTGGGGGGCATCCCCACAAACAAAACTGGGCACAGTTTTTGCGCGCGTACCAGCAGCTCGCTTATTTGCTTTTGAAACTGGGAAAATTCGGTAAAATTACGCCCTTGTGGGGATTGCAATCGGGCAGAGTCGTTGACACCGACAGATAAAATAATGATATCGGGGACGCGATTGCGCAGTTCGCCGCGGTTGCGGAATTCATCTTCCAAACGCTGGGTTACCTGTTCCACGCGATCGCCCCGTACGCCCAAATTGTACACCACATGACCGGGACTGCCATCGAGCATCCACTGCCGTCGCAGCCTTTCTACCCAACCGCCTCCTTCGGGATCGCCAAAGCCGTAAATCAAACTATCTCCCAAAGCCACGACGCGCAAGGGATGGGAACGGGGAAGACGGTCTCTGTTAGAATCGACAGAAAGCGTTTGCATAAGGAACTTCCAGAATCAGGTCAAACGTTACGTGCGTATCTGCTGGGACCGATTGACTTAGGGGTGCTTTCGCATTTTTAGCAATATTTTGTAAATCTTCATTTATCTCCACAAAGATACACGATATAGTATCAGTAGGAAAGCGTAACCAAAAATTTTCTCGCTGCTCCCTTTTTGATCCACTTCAGTGCGTGTTAGGAAGATTCTTTATGCTCCCTAGAAGAAGACGGATGCCCAAACGAACCTCCATCGAACCGACGCACCTCATGCATCGGGGCGAGGAGTTAATTGAAGCCGCATCCAACCGCTATCGCATTACCGTTCAAGTAGCCACCCGCGCCAAACGTCGCCGCAGCGAAGACATCGACAGCTTGGACGACCCGATGATGAAACCGGTGATTCGAGCGATTATTGAAATGTCTGATGAATTAACCCAACCAGAAATTATTGGTGATTGAGGAAGTAGCAGAGATCGGAAAATGGCAGACCGGGGGCTTGACAAATTAACCAAAATATGGTATGCATTTGGCGCTGGTTGCTTGCTAGTGGGGGGGTGGCTGTTGGAGATAGCACCTGCCGCGAAGGCGCAGCCAGCAAGTTCTCTGGATGTTTCCGGGTCGGAGATGGTTGCCCAGCAAATTCGTTCTACCGGCAGTCGCGATCGCACCAATCAAGTTTGGCAAAAAGTCTACGAGCAATTGCCCGATTTGCCTCGGGAAAACGATTACGTTAGCCGCAAAACGGGAGAGGTGCTGACCGACAATACGCTGGTGGGGCGTTTGATTCGTTACCATCGATATGTCAAGCAGCGCCCAGTGCGCTATCGCTTGGATTGGAAGCTGACCATCGCCGATTACCTGCAAGCCAACGAACCCATATTTGCCACCAACTATCCCGGTAGCAGCACTCACTTTTGAGACCAATCCCTTAGAAGGCGATCGCGAGGCGATTGCCAGTTTATCCCGCGAACAGCGCCATGCCTTGGTGAATACCTTGGTAAGGTTATTTTATCCCCAATACGAAGAGCTGGTCCGCCAGCAAGCCGAACGGGAAGCTGCGACTGCTGCTAATTCCGAAGCCAGCGACCCCGAACCGACCAACTCCCCCTCACCGCTACCGCAACGGGGAAATGCCGATTTGTTGAAGCCTTAACTTTTAATTTCAGATTGTCTGCGTGGGATGATGGGCGATCGTAAAATTCTCAAAAGTGGCAACGGGTGGCGGTTGGGATGGGATCCCGATGCCGGGGAATTTACCGGTTTGCTAGGCAACGATACCTGGGCTATGGAACTGACAGCCGCTGAGTTAGAGGATTTTTGCCAGTTGTTGGAGAAGCTGGCAACTACCATGGAACAGATGGCTGAGGAACTAATGGATGAGGAAAGAATTGCCTGCGAAGCCCAAAGCGATCGTATGTGGATGCAGGTAGAAGGATTTCCCCACGCTTACAGTTTGCAAGTAATTTTGACAACAGGCAGGCGTTGCGAGGGATATTGGGAAGCGGAAGCGATCGCCCATTTGCTGGCAGCAGCGCGATCGCTTTCTGTATTTTAAGAAAATGCACGCAAAAAATCTGTCAAGCTGTTGACATAGAAATTGAGTGTGCTACGATTGTAAATGCTTCGCAAGGAAGTAAAAACAAAAAAAACGGGGCGTAGCGCAGTTTGGTAGCGCACCACTTTGGGGTAGTGGGGGTCGTGGGTTCAAATCCCGCCGCTCCGATTTTTTGCTCAAAATCCCCAATAGCAACCTCTAGTTTTAGGGGTTGTTTTTTTATGGATGAGATTACCGCATTTCCCAAGCCACCAAAGCACCGAAAACCAAAAACAAACAGCCACCTGCTATAGTTAACCAGCGTTCCGAGAGACGACCGCTGATGAGGTTGCCGCTAATAACAGCAATGGCAGTAGCCATACCATGTCCTAGAGTAGCACCTAACGCAACGCCCAAAGGATGCTTGGCAGCGGCTAGGGTTATGGTAGCAATTTGCGTGCGATCGCCCCATTCTGCAAAGAAAGTTAACAAAAAGGCTTCTAGCAAAATAGACATCGTAGAAAAGGAAGTTGCCTTTTTTTCGTGGCTTTGAACCGCTTCTGCAGCTTCCTTTTGTTCTGCCAACCAGCTTGCCGAACGAGCCATCTTGACCCCATCGTACAGCATTTTGAAACCGAACCCCAAAAATAAAGCGATCGCCAACCAGCGAACGTAGTGTTGCGGGAAAAATACTGTCACCTGACCCAACAGAACCGACAGAACTGTCATCAAAGACAAAGCTACAGTAACGCCGATAAAAATCCAACGGCGTGGGTGTCGCGTAGCCAAAATCATACTAATAAAAAATGATTTATCTCCCAGTTCCGATAGTGCAATGAGCAGCAATCCAGCAGTCAAGCCATTTAACATAACGATAAATACAAAAACTTATCAACCAAATTAAATTCACGAACGGAAACATAAACTTTTGGCAACGCAATCGCTAGATAGAAGCACTGCCCAAAAATACTCGATATATTGTTCGTATATTACAATTTTTATAACTGGAAAATCAAGTCGTTTCCCGTACTTTCTCATTCATTTTTGTGTCATATTATTTTGAAATTTATTTCATTTTTCGCGATCGCAATTAACACTTTATTTTCATTTTGATTTCATACTGTATTCAAATTGCTTTCATTTTTTGAAAAACCAGGTTTTCTGCCATCATGTATAGGAACAGCGAACGAATTTAGTTTACTTTTTCACTAGCATAACCGAAAAGTTTGCTATTATAATTGCTAGAAAAACACAAACAGATATCCATGTCTTTCCGCACACCATACCAACCCCTACTGCTGCGTATCCTCCATAATGCCAGTGGCTTGCTGGCGATCGGGGCTTTGCTAACCGGTTTTTTGGTGTACAATACCTACGATCGCCGATTTGGTGGCATTCCTTTCCCGAAAATCGACGATATCCAAGGAATCCACGGTAGCTTGGGATTATTTTTTCTACTGGTCTTTCCCTTTTTGGCTATTTATAGCTTTCATTGGGGGTCCAAGAAACTTCTATCTGCCGACTTTGCGAAAAAAATCACCCAAAATATCGGTCAACCAGTCTGGTGGGTTAACTGGCAGCGAATCACCAATACCTTAATCTTGCTAGCTGCTACCTTGTCTGTCATCTCTGGCAGAATGATGAAAGAAGCCTGGCTACCGGCAGGGGAACTGCATCATGTTTGGTACAATCTTCATCTGATTGCATGGGTCATTCTTTTGTTTTCGCTAATAGCTCATATTTCCATGAGTTTGCGGGTAGGAGGCATTTCCCTACTGCGTTCTATGCTAAACTGGCGCTATCGTGCTAGCGATTCTCCTTCGTTGTGGCTGCGTTGGTTGCGATCGCAATTGCGACGATAAAATTCCTATATCGCCCATGAACATCCATCAATTCAAACAAAAAATCAAAAAATGGCAGCCCAATCCTGCCTTGCGCGTCGTAGAATTTCTCGTATTGGGTGGCATCGTACTAGCCTTTCTCATGCCACTTGCATATTATGTATTTCCTGGAAAAAACAATCCCAACAGCCAGGAAACTTCCTCGCTCCTCTTTTCCCAAAACCACTCATTAGGAGCATCTTTTCTCTATTTTAATTAGTCTCATTGGACTTTGTGTCCTTTGTGTCTTTGTGGTTTTGTAAAATCTTCTCCGCATTGTCATCTTTTGCTAAAATATTCCCCGTGCGATCGAACAAAATCGTACCAACTTCAACAGAAGTATCGGCATATTTTTGTACGTATGCCAGCGACTTGGCAGTAATTTTTGCCGCCAGCTGTGCCATAACAGCATCGGCTACATGACGTTTTGCCAGTTCCTTGTAAGCTGCCGCTGCCGTCTGCGACTGCAACACCGCCTTCACCGCATCCAAATCGCCACCTACTTCCACCACCGTAGCCGCCAAAACTTCCAACTTCCCATCTGCCACGTGGCTAGACGTATTAAAAATACCGCCGCCGAGTTTGGCTAACTTTCCGTGATAGCCAATTAACAGCACAGATTCCGCCTGCCGCAACCCCGCTTCCACCAACAAAGCACCCAACCAGTTGCCAGTTTGCACCATCGCTGCCTGGGAAATCCCCAAATTAGCACTCACTTGCATACCATTGCTACCAATACAAAAAGCCAAATGGCGAGTCTTTTGAATCGTTTCTTGCAAATGCTGGCGAAAATCTTGCAAACGGTCTTCTGCGGAAAGGGGTTGGGAAATGCCACTGGTTCCCAACAACGACAATCCTTCTAAAATACCAAACGCCTCGTTGGAAGTTCGCGTTGCCAGTTGTCGTCCTTCCGGTAAAATAATTCGTATAACGGCGGTTTTGTCGTCGGGAATCAAAGGCAGAATATTGGCATCGAAGATATCCCTGGCGTAGCGATAAATAGCGGCTTTGCCAGTGCTGGTTTTGCCAATCCCTTCCCCACCTTCTAAAATCATAGGTTTGTTGCTTCTAGGTTGCAATTGTACCCAAGCCCAAATGGGAGTATTTCTCGTTAAATCTAAATTATCTCCTGGGTCGCTGCGGGTAATGGCTAAAGCGGTGTCGGCATCGAGTTTGGCTACCTGTTCGATGGGAATTTCGGCGGTATCTGGCAGGATGTTGGTAGAAACAGATGCGGGAGGTTCTGCCGTAGCGGGATTTTGACAGCAGAGAATGGCTGCTTTGGCGGCAGCAACGGCAAAAACGGGAAGGGTGTAGCCAGTTTGAACCATAGGGATGTGAATTTATTCCGTTGAACGACAAAATGACTGGCAAAACGATCGCAGTTGCGATAAATTAGATGTTTGCTGGGGATAGTTGATGTTTGGTCTTTGAATTGCCCATAAATCGATGCCCATTTCCAGGGCAACGGCTTGTTTGACATCAAAACCACCCGCTTGACCGCTGGCTTTGGTAATAACTGTATCGATGTTTAATTTTTGCCAAAGTTGGCGTTCCGGTTCTTTGGCGGCTGGGGTGCGTTGGAGAATGAGTTTTTCTGGGTGGAAACCAGCAGCGATCGCTTGTTCGCGAGAAGATTCGCTGGGCAAAATTCGCGCCCAAATTTGACAGTACGGTTGCCAAGGGATAAAATAGGGTAAAGCTTTTACTCCCAAAGTTAGCAAGATTCGCCGATTTTGAAAATTTCGCTTGTCCATCCATTGAACGATTTCTTCCACATTAGCAAAAACTGTGGTTGGTGGCGATCGCATGGGGATTTGCGGTCGTTCAAAGCGTAAATAAGGCAGTTGGGTGGCGATGGCGGATTGGGAGATTTCCGTGGCAAAGGGGTGGGAAGCATCGACAATCCCTTGAATGGGATATTCGGCGATTAATTGCGAAATTTTCTCAGGAGTCATTTTGCCCACGCGAACCTCCCCAGTCAGATTTTGATACAATTTGGCAGCACTTGGCGTCGTCACCGTCACCACCCAATGACAACCAAGTTCGCTCAAAACGCCAGCCACATCTCGACTTTCACTTGTACCACCGATGAGCCATAGTGCCATAATTCTTGTTTAAATGGTAGGCTGGGCATTGCCCACCCTACTTCTTGGGTCGAAAAATATGCTGGTGTTCTTCATGATACAGACGAGAACGAGATTCCGGACTGCCAGCTAGGGCAGGACTGATGATGTAAAGAACCGTACGTTTGAGTTTTTGTTCGTGGGTTAGCGATACCATCTCATCCAAACGTGCCAATTTGACATATTCATCATCCCAACCGACACGATATAAAAGAGCCATTGGCGTATCCGGGGGATAGTGTTCTAGCAATTTTTCTTGTGCCTGTTTGCAGTGGTGTGCGCTTAAATACAGGCAGAGAGAGGCGCGGTGGGAAGCGAGGCTGGACAAATCTTCGTCGGTGGGAACGTTGGTTTGCCCTTGCATGCGGGTGAGGATAATGGTTTGCACCAGTTCCGGAACGGTGAGTTCTACTTGCAAGCGCGCGGCTGCTCCTTGAAAGGCACTGACCCCAGGAACCACTTCAAAGGGAATGTCTCGTTCTAGCAAATAGACAGTTAGTTCGTGCAAAGCACCGTACAAACTCGGGTCGCCGTCTTGCAAGCGAACCACGGTTTTGCCGGCTTTGGCGCGTTCGGCTACCAAAGGCAACCAGTCTTCCAAAACTTGCGATCGCGTATCGACAATTTCCGCATCGGCTTTGGCAACCGATAGCATATTTTCGGGAACCAGCGACCCAGTATAAACAATGGTATCGGCGGTTTTTAAATAGTTTTGACCGCGAACGGTAATTAAATCCAGCGCGCCGGGACCAGCCCCCACGATCGCAACTTTGCCTTTAGAATGGTTATTATTAGATGTATTGTTAGCATCAAACATAGACAGTCCTCTAAATTTTAGAAATCATATTTACCGGTATAGCCTCTGGGAGTGATGAAGCGATCGCGATAACGAAACGTACTTTCATTGCCAATTAAAATCACCGTTAGCATATCCACCTGACCTTCTTCGATATCATCCAGCGTGGTAAGATAGATACATTCATCTTGGCGATAAATCGAACGCGCGATCGCAACCGGTGTTTTTGGCGAACGATAGCGGCGGAAAATTTGCAAAGCCTTCGTCAACACCTCAGTACGATTTTTAGAACGAGGATTGTACAAAGCCACCACAAAATCAGCCATCGCCGCCGCTTCCACCCGCCGTTCGATAACATCCGTTGGCGTTAGCAAATTAGAAAGGGAAATTGCGCAAAAATCGTGCATCAACGGCGCGCCAACCTTGGCTGCCACCCCCTGCAACGCCGTAATGCCGGGAAACACCTGCACTTGTGGATTTTCCCCATCCCAATCTTGGCTTGCCAACGCTTCCATCACCAAACCCGCCATGCCGTAAATCCCGCAATCGCCAGAAGAAATCACCGCCACAGTCAATCCCCGTTTGGCGAGAAAAATGGCACGTTCCGCGCGTTCCACCTCCTGGGTGATTTGGCTATCTTCCCGACATTGCAACGGATGCAGCAGGGGTTCGATTAAATCCAAATATAGCTTGTAACCGATAACAACATCAGCCTGCGCGATCGCACTTTTGGCAGCCGGCGTAATTTGGTCGAGACTTCCCGGACCCGACCCAATCAAATACAATTGTCCTATATTCGGATTGTATTCTACCGTACTGCGAGCAATACTGAGGGTACAAGCACCCCTCGCATCGCGATAAACTCGTTTGCCAATAGCAATTTCCGCCAATTCCGAACTACCTGCAGCCATCAAAGCCGCCGCTTCCGAAACAGAGGGAGTACCCACCGCTTGTTCCACCGCCGCCGACGGATGGGGAACATCGACCTTCGCCAAGGTTTCCCTGGGATAAAACTGCAAAGGAACGTTCAGACGGTTGGCAAGTTCCAGCAAACCAGGTTCATCTGCTTTGATATCGATAGAAGCCAAACCAGCAACAGCCTCCACCGCCAATCCATTCTCCGCCAGCAACTGCCGCAAAGATGCTTCCAGCAAATCGACTTCCGTTCCCCGTTCGCAACCTACCCCCACCCACAAAGTTCGGGGATGCCAGCAAACAAGTGGCATGTTCGTAGGCGATTCGCGAATCGCCTCTGGCGGCAATCTATCGCCAATCCAAATGGCAGCCGTCGCCTCCGCATCATCCATATTATCCATTTCCGTCGCAAACTGAAACGGATGGTTGGGTGGCAGAGAACCCCGCCAAAAATCCCAACCCGCCTGCTGAACCACCAGAACCGGATTTCTCCTAGCAATTGCCGAAGAAACCCCCAGCCAATCCCCACTTCCCCGTTGCCAGCCGTAGGCATTTCCCAGCAAATCCACCGCCGGAAGTTGGTAACCTTCCGAAGCCGACGTAATGACTGGCGTTCCTTCCAAAGCCGCCGCAATCTGACGCGCCAAAGCATCCGCGCCACCGATATGACCGCCGCTGACGCTAACTGCGAATTGACCGCTTTCGTCAACAGCAACGACTCCTGGATCCTCTTCTTTATGGTTTAGAAAAGGCGCGATCGCACGTACCACCGCACCCACCGCTAAAATAAAAATTAAGCGATCGCATGTTTGCCAAAGTTGCGGCAACAGCGAAGACAGCGACCCGCGATAGGTATAGAAATTTTCTGGGAATTCTTCGTAACTACGATCGGTAATTTTGGTCCAAATTTGTGCTGCAGGCAAAACCGTCTGCAACCGCGATGCCAGGCGAACGCTATTGGGAGTAGGTGCAATAATAGCAATCGATAGGGTCATGCCGAATCCTGCTTTCTTAAAATTAAAATAGAAAAATAATGGGGTTTGGCTGTGGGTTCGATTTCTTTTAAAGTGGCATAAATTTTCTGTTTATCCCAACCTATCCATTCTACCAGTTGGGCGCGTTCCAATAAACCTTTTTCCTGCAAAAAATACCAAACATCGGTAAAAACAGAACCCACCTTCATCAGCACCACAACTTCTGCCCATTGCAAGGCATTTTCCAGTTCTTGTAAACTATAAACCGCCGGCAGAATAGCAATTTTTTCGCTACCAATCGCCAGCGGTTCCTGCAAAACCGATGCTGCTGCCAGCGGCGAACAAATCCCGGGAACCGAATCAATTTTGGCATCTGGCAATTGGGATTTCAGGGTTTGGAAAATATAGGTAAAGGTACTGTAAAAACTAATATCCCCTTCCGAGAGAAAAGCCACATCCCGACCGGCTTTTAAATAGGGAACCAATTGACTGGTAGCTTTTTGCCAAGCCTGTTCCAAATGGTCTTTATCTCGAACGAAAGGCAAATATAGCGGCAAAATGGTTTGTTCTGCCGATAAAAAATCCCGCACAATTTTATAAGCCATTCCTGGCTGACCTTGATTGTTTTGAGGAACGGCAATTATATCCACGGACTGGATAATTCGCAATCCTTTTAAGGTTAACCATTCCCCATCCCCAGGACCAACGCCAATTCCCCATAAAGTTCCCAAATTCAAGTTGAATTCTCCTTCCCAAAAACCTTTGTGTTCTTTGTGTTTTTGTGGTGCAAAAAGTTATATGAAATCCTCTTGAATAGAAGTTGATTGTTCTCAGACCCCCGGCTGTCGCCGTCCCCCTTGGCAAGGGGGACTACAGGGGGTTATACCGGTCGAAGCAAATTAAGTCTATAGTCGGATTTCATATTATGATTCCGGACAAATTCCCTGCAAAATCATCACCGGATTTAAAGGAACAAATCGCGTCGATTCTTTTAAAGCCACCGAACGGGAAATATTCGCCTGAATGGATTGTACTTGCCAATTTTTCTCAGTAAGGTAGGTTTGCGCGCTGCTGTAGGCTTCGATGGTGGCAAAGTTACCAACCAAAACCCCGCCTGGCGCGATCGCATTTGTAGCAGCTTCTAAAATAGCAGGTAATTGACGACCGCCACCACCCACCATAATCCGATGGGGAACTGGCAAATTGGCAAGAACTTCTGGCGCGCAACCGCGTACAATTTCTAAGTTAGTGATATGAAAGCGATCGCGATTTTTGGCGATGGTATCCACACCAGCGGTAGTCTTTTCAATAGCATAAACCCGCGCATCCGGCAGCAAACGCGCAATTTCCACCGCAATGGAACCGCTACCCGAACCGATATCCCACACCACTTGCGACGGTTGCAAACGCAGCATCGCCAGCGACAAAACCCGAACTTCCTGTTTGGTCATCAAACTAGGTCTATCGGTAAAGGTATGCAAGTCGCCATCGGGAATTCCCAAAAGGGGGGTTCCCCAACGCTGGTTGGGAGTAGCAATGGCTTCCAAAACCACCACATTCGGCTGGGGAAATGTTGCTTCCACTGCCGCTTCCGGAAACATCCCCGCCACCTGTTCCGACGGCGACCCCAGTTCGCTGCATACCCAAATTTTATATTGTACGGGAGGACGCAAATCTAAAATGGTTTTGGCGATCGCGCTAGGTGTATAGGTACCATCGGTTAAAATAGCAATTGGCGATTTTCCCTGTTGCAGCGGTTTATCCAAATTCTCCGCCATCCTGCCATGAACGCTGATGACGGTAGCGGATTGCCAGGGGAGGCGCAAGCGGCTAAATGCCAGTTGTACCGAACTAACATGGGGATGGAATACCAGTGTCTCGGGGTCAAAACGTTCCTGCAACAGACGACCGATGCCAAAAAACAACGGGTCGCCACTGGCAAGAATCACCAGCGATTCGGAGTTGCTGGCGATTCGCGAATCGCTGGCGATTCGCGAATCGCCACTACAGGCTTCTACCTTCTGCAACCAAGCTTCCATATCCCCGGCAATGGGGATGGTTTGAACCTGGCTGAGGTCGATATGTTCGCTACACAGTTGCAAATAGCGATCGCTACCAGCAATGCAAGTAGCCGCTTCTAACTGCGATCGCGCCGTTGCTGACAATCCAGCGACGCCATCCAATCCCATACCGATGACATGAATTTGGGGTTTTGCCATGGGAACGCCAACGCTAACTTTTAGGGAACCTGCCAGGCGCGTTCGTGATAATCCTGCGGATGCGCGTAGGGGTCTTCCGCGCCATGATGGTGGTGGTCGTGGTGATGGTCGTGATGGTGGTCGTGGTGGTGGTCGTGGTGGTGGTCGTGGTGGTGACCGATAGCGCCTACCTGTTCGCTAACAGCGCGGCGGAACTTGCACATTTCGCAGTTCATCACTACTTGACCCTCGCGCGCCTCTTGTTCCCGTTCGCGAATCAGGTCGAATAAAATTGGGTCCAAACCAATTTCGGAAATGGTCTGAATTTGAACATCTGGATTTTGCTCTTGTTGCGCTTTGGCGGCATCTTGAATGCGTTTGACCAAAACTCCCGTAAATAGAAAATGAGGAATCACCACGATGCGCTTGGGATTCCAAGTCCAGGCGCGTTCAAAACCTTGGTCGATGCGGGGATGGGTAATGCCGCTGAAACAAACCTCGATACCTTTGTAACCGCTGCCTTCCCACAACAAACGTGCCAGCTTGTAAACATCACCGTTGGCATCGGGGTCGGAAGCGCCACGTCCCACAAATAAGATAACAGTTTCCGATCGCTCTACTTGGGAAGTTTCGTCTACTTGTGCCAATCGCTGCCGCCACAAGTCTAATAATTTGGGACTTACTCCGAAATGCCTGCCGTAGTGGAAGGTCAATCCCGGATGGCGGGATTTAGCTTTGTCGAGTTCGTTGGTCACGTCAAATTTATTATGGCGCGCCGCAAATAACAAAACTGGCAGTGCGGTAATTTCTTGGTATCCCATCTCTATGCAGCGATCGACCCCTTCTTGGATTGAAGGTTCTGTCAGTTCCAAAAAGCAAGGAATCACTGGTCGGGAGCGATCGCGCTCTTGAAATGCTTCGGCAAAGTCGAGAAATGTCTGTCTGCCGTCTTTATCTCTGGTTCCGTGTCCTAAAAGAAGTAAAGGTGTTGTTTGACTCATGTATCCACATCCTTTCCCCGTGCGACGCAGGGAGTTACCATCGATGTACTGTAAAAAATTGGCATTCTGGCTTGGGTTGTTGCCACGTTCGCTTGTGGAAGACCCATTACAGCTGCGGCACAGCGCCGGAATCGCACCGGACTTTCCCAATTTTTTACGTTGATTGTTCGCAATTTACCTACTGTAGCATAGGTACCGCCAGAGGTCGAAGAAATTTTTTATAAAATAATTTGCCCGTTACCATTTTTTGCCAAATTTTTCAAGCATTGCGATCGCCAAAAATTCTCTTATTCTCTTTTGTTCGTTATTGTTGATTGGCAACCTGGCGACAACTCTCCACAAAAGAATGCGCAAACTCGGGATTGTTGGCAAAATGTAAATGCACGTAGCTTGCCAAGGTATTTTTCATTTTATATCCTTCACGTACCGATGATTTTCCGCGTCCAGAAACTTGATAGCAAGTTGAAACTTCCCCACCACCATCGAGAATTTCGGAATAGTGAAAGCGATGGCCGCGAATCGTACAATTATCTAGGGGAAATCCAAATTGGCTATTGTTACTGTCAGTATGAACCTGTGCGTATCCTAATTTAACTTTGCGACTCATGCGCGTCCAAAATGGAAATATCCCCACCAAAGAATAGCGATCGCCTTGTAGGGATTCAATGCCTTGGGAAAGATACATTAACCCCCCACATTCTCCATATACAGGATAGCCAGCATAACAAAAATCCCGGACACTTTTGACGAGCGATCGATTGGCTGCTAATTGTTCGGCATATAATTCTGGATAACCGCCACCAATATACAATCCCTGAAGATTTTTTGGCAAAGGATCTGTTAGTGGCGAAAATTCTATTAACTCGGCACCATAATTTTCCAACAATTCTAAATTTTCTTGATAGTAAAAACAAAAAGCATTATCCCTAGCAACGCCAATGCGTACCTGCGAATGAGATAGCTTGGAAGACATCCAATCGTCTGGCGATGGCGGTGGCATAGAAGTCATTGCCGAAAGCGATAAAAGCTGGTCTAGATCGAGATGTTCCTCCAGCAAATCCGCCAAAGCATCAATATACATATCTCCCAAATCGTCTTCAGTTGCCATCCACAAACCTAAATGGCGTTCCGGAATCGCCACCGAATCGCTACGGGGAATTGCGCCGAGAAAAGCCACATGGGGAAGACGTTCCAACGCTTCTCGCAAAAGCGAACCGTGACCCACACTTCCCACACAATTGCAAATCACCCCAACCAGGTTTACTTCTGGATCGAAATTGGCGTATCCTTGTACCATGGCTGCCGCACTGCGAACCATCGAACGCGCATCCACCACCAAAACCACTGGAATTCCCAGCCATTTTGCCATTTCTGCGGTACTGCCAGCTTCGGTGGTGGGTCCAAAACCGTCGTACAATCCCATTACGCCTTCGACCACAGCAATATCGCTGTTGGCGGTATATTTTTGAAACAGGGAAAGATTGGTTTGCGCCGATAGCATCCAACCGTCGAGATTGTGACCCATTCTGCCAGTGGCTTGCCAGTGGTGGCTGGGGTCGATAAAATCGGGTCCAACTTTAAATGATTGTACGGTCAATCCCCGTCGGGATAAAGCGCGCATCAAACCGATAGAAATAGAGGTTTTGCCAACACCGCTGTGGGTTCCAGCAATTGCAATAGCTTGGGTCATAAAAGAGAAAATATGGTAGCAGTATTAAAATAATCAAGTCTACCAACTAAAGGTACCCATTTCGATCGATTTTTTATGAAAACAATGCACAAACTGCCAGTTACTGTCATTACCGGATTTCTCGGTTCCGGCAAAACCACCACCATTCGCCACCTCTTGCAAAACAGCGAAGGTCGTCGCGTCGCCGTCTTGGTCAATGAATTTGGCGAAGTTGGCATCGACGGCGAAGTATTGCGTTCCTGCCAAGTTTGCGATGAAGAAGAAACTAAAGAAACCAGCAATGGCAACGGCAATGGCAACATTTTGGAATTGGCAAATGGTTGTCTGTGTTGTACGGTTCAGGAAGAATTTTTGCCAACCATGCAAGAATTGCTGAAACGCCGGGATAGCCTCGATGCCATTGTCATCGAAACCTCGGGATTGGCGCTTCCCAAACCTTTGGTCCAAGCTTTTCGCTGGCCGGAAATTCGTACGGGTGCTACTGTAGATGGTGTGGTGACTGTGGTCGATTGCCAAGCGATCGCGCACGACCAACTGGTAGGCGATTTAGATGCCTTAGAGGCGCAACGTCAAGCAGATGACAGTTTGGACCACGAAACGCCGATTGAAGAACTGTTTGAAGACCAGCTAAACTGCGCCGATATGGTCTTACTGACCAAAGTGGATTTGGTGGATAAAACCACCCGCAACCGCGTGGAAAATTGGTTGCAGCAGCAACTTCCCTCTCACGTCAAAATCGTTCCTTGCGAAAGCGGACAAGTGGCAACCGACGTTTTGCTAGGCTTTAACGCCGCTGTTGAAGAGCATTTAGATTCTCGTCCCAGCCATCACGATACGGAAGAAGAACACGAACACGACGAAGATATCAACGCCGTCCACCTGACATTCGACCGCGCCTTCGACCCCAAAGATTTGGTCCAACGCTTGCAAAATTTAGTCCAAAATTGGGAAATTTATCGCGTGAAAGGCTTTGTGTCCGTCCCCAACAAGAAAATGCGCTTGGTTATGCAAGGGGTAGGCAAACGATTTACCCATTTCTACGACCGTCCTTGGCAACCCGACGAACCCCGTCAAACGCAATTGGTTTTCATTGGCGAAAGCTTGGATGCGGACCAAATTCGTACGGCTGTGATCCAATAAACGATATAAATAACTCTGGAAGTGTGGGAAAAGCAATTCAAGAACGTCTTTCTTCCCCATTTCCCCTGTTTCCTTCTATTCTCCATCATCCTCACGCCTTTTTTGGGCGATCGCTTGCTCCAATGCCGCTTGTAACTTATCCATCTCCTGCTTGTCGTCTAACTCTGGTTCGATTTCTTTGCCACCAACGGTCCTTATGGAAAGTTTATAATTCCCTTCACCGGGATTGAAAAATTTCCAGGCTGCTATTCCACCGAAAATAATTCCGATGCTGGTAGAGATTCGAGCTTCGTTTTCGTTTAAATTTAAAATATTTGGTATGATGAACCAGAACACAAGACAGAGAATCAAGGACATTAAAATAGTCACCAGGGAAAATGGCGGGTCTTTGTCGTCTCTTTCTAAAAATTCGATATAGCGAACCTGATATTTGCGATCGCGAATTTCCAGCCATTCGGTGGTTATTTTGATTTTCTCTTTCTTGTTTTCATAAAGCGGAAGAGAATCTTCTGACATAAGCAATTCCCATCATCGTAGATCGAGAAAAATTATCTAAAAAATTTCAAATGACCACAATCGTACCATTTGGCTATGAGATATTTAATTGCTTTCACCATCTGCCTGGCTTTGGGGATTGGCGGCTGCGGTAGCAACAACCAGCAATGGCAAACCGTTGGTTTTAATGTAGAATCTAGGGATGCCGATCCACAAACCATTGCCCAAGAATATGTTGCTCCTTTAGAAAATATCGATATTTGGGGATTTTCCGAGGTACGAGATGGACAGTGGGCGCAAATTTTGGAACAGGCTGCCGAAAAAGGAGAAAATGCTGATTTTGGCGGGATTTTGGGAACAACTGGTGGCGACTATCGGTTGTTAATTGTATACAACCGCGATCGCTTCCGAGAACTCCGCCATTTTGAACTGCAAGATATGAACCTAGGAGGCAACGTACGGGCACCTCTGGTAGCACATTTTCGCTTTCAGGCTACAGGGGAAGAATTTTTATTTGTGGTCAATCACCTATTTCGCAGCGATCGCCAACGACGCCACCAACAAGCGCGCATGCTCAATCAATGGGCGCAAAAGCAAGATTTACCCATCGTCGCTGTAGGTGATTATAACTTTGATTGGGACATTCGCAGCGATGGTTTGCGTCGGGATTTGGGATTTGACTATCTTACCCAAAACGGCGTTTTTTCCTGGGTGAAACCTCAAAAATTGCTTCCCACCCAATGCAGCCAAAAGTTCCAGAGTATTCTAGATTTTGTCTTTATCTCCCAGGAAGTGAAAAACTGGTCCCCATCTGCTAAAATATTATATCCTCAACCGAGTTACTGCCCCGACGACGAACAAAAAAGCGACCATCGCCCGGTACGGGGAACTTTTAAGTTACCATAGAAGCATATCGAATGTGGGAGCATGGGCGCATGGCACAATTCTAGAAAATACTTTCTTCCCCCCTGTTCGGTCTGGTCGGTCTCTTCCCCTCCCAAACTGGTATTCTATTTGCGTAGGAACTTGGTAGAATCTTTTCAATTAAAAGTTGATACCAATGGCGTGCGGTTGGACCGCTGGTTGGCCAAGCAAATTCCCGATTTATCGCGATCGCGCCTCCAGCAACTAATTGCCCAATCTCACGTGAGTGTCAACGGTCGCGTTTGTACCTGCAAAAAAAATACCCTACAAGCAGGCGATCGCATACAAGTGACCGTTCCTCCCTCACAACCGGTAGAACTGCAACCAGCTAACATTCCTCTGGATATTCTCTACGAAGATGATGCCATTATTATTATTAACAAACCCGCCGGTTTGGTGGTTCATCCCGCACCCGGTCACGAACAAGATACCTTGGTGAATGCGTTGCTGGCGCATTGTGACTTTTTGGCAGGAATTGCCGGCGAACAAAGACCGGGAATTGTCCATCGTTTGGATAAGGATACCAGCGGTGCTTTGGTGGTTGCCAAAAGCGATCGCGCTTTACAAAACTTGCAAGCACAAATTCAAGCCAAAACCGCACAGCGAGACTATTTAGGCATCGTCCATGGCAGTTTTAGCCAAAACCAAGGTACTTTTGTGTTTCCCGTGGGTCGCCATCCCGTTCACCGCAAAAAAATGGCGGTTGTTCCCTACGAACGTGGCGGTCGGGAAGCCATTACCGAATGGGAAGTGTTAGAACGGTTGGGGAACTATACCTTGCTGCGATTTCACTTAAAAACCGGACGTACCCACCAAATCCGCGTTCATTGTTCCCACGTGGGGCATCCTTTGGTTGGCGACCCGGTATACAGCCGCAGAAAACCTGTTGGTGTTAACCTTACCGGTCAGGCGTTACATGCTTGGGTTCTGAAACTACAACATCCCGAAACTAGCGAACCTATCGAAGCGATCGCGCCACCACCGGAATCTTTTACCAAGCTACTGCTACCTCCTAATAGGTTATTTACTGGACAATAATTGACTTTTGTTGACTTGATAGTCGTAGCCATCTTTCTTGAAGATTG
>NZ_LNDC01000132.1 GCF_001870905.1 Geitlerinema sp. PCC 9228 | reverse complement strand
ACGTAGCCCCCAAAGGGCTTAGGCTGGTCAGCTACCTGAAGCTGGAGGCATGAAGCCCCCGTGCTTCAGCCGGGGGTGCTGACTTTCGCCACGGTCTGCCCCTAGCACCGCGATCGCTATTATACCCTCTATTAGGCAACGGAATTCGCGGCGCTCCCGGTCATGCCGTAGATGTGCTGTGTACGGTAGGAACGCTATTCGGTGTGGCTACCTCTTTGGGATTAGGTTCCAAACAGGTCAACGCCGGATTAAGTGTTATCTTTGGTATGCCGCAAGGAACGCAACCCCAGCTACTGCTGATTGCTGCCATTACCGCTGTAGCCACTATTTCTGTCGTTTCTGGCATTCACCGAGGCATTCAATTTCTGAGCCGATTTAATATCGGTCTAACCATTGTTATCTTTGCTTTTGTTCTGGTCACCGGACCCACTGTATTCATCCTAGAAGTTTTTACCGACGGCTTGGGCTACTACTTGCAAAACCTACCGTTCACTAGCTTTCATATCAATCCCGGACCCGAAGACGAATGGCAAGCCAACTGGACTTTATTCTACTGGAGCTGGTGGATTTCTTGGTCGCCTTTTGTCGGGGTTTTTGTGGCTCGCATTTCTAAAGGGCGTACCATCCGTTCGTTCATCGCTACCAACCTTTTAGTTCCCAGTCTCAGCGGTTTTCTCTGGTTTTCTGCTATGGGGGGAACTGGTTTGTACCAACAATTGTACGGTCCGGGAGGTGTCACCGAGCAAATTCAGCAAAACCAAGCCTTGGCTATGTTTGCTGTCTTGGAAAATCTTCCTTGGCACCTGTTAACTTGGGGATTGTCTACAATTCTGACGATTGTGTTTTTCGTTACTTCCTCTGATTCTGGTTCGCTGGTAGACGATATGGTAACTTCGGGAGGGCATCCCAATCCTCCTAAGGTTCAACGCCTGTTTTGGGCTTTGGCTGAAGGTACGGTAGCCGGGACTTTGTTGTATTTTGGCGGTTTGCAAGCTTTACGTACGGCCTCGCTAACTACACCGATTGCCGATGTCGATTTTCTTGTTGGTGGCAGCCTATGGCTTGTGGCGTTCTTTACGGGTTGATTACGCGACTGAAGGCATTCCGGAAAAAGAGAAATTGCAGGAAACGGTAGACGATTCCAAAAAAGATACCAAGAGCAAACCAAATTGATAAGCGTGCGTTTCTACAATGCTCGTATCTAGCGGCCTTCAACTGTCAAATTAATTACGTTACCATGGATACTGCAGAAAAAATACAAGCAGTTCTGCATTTTTGTTTGCCAACCTAATACTTTTAGGGGCGGATTTGCTGGCTGCTGGAAACGATCGTGACTCACTATCCTCGTCCAAACCAAGACCAAATCAAACAGGTGACAGCATCCCCATCGTGGCGCATTAAGTTGCTGTACGATGGCGAGTGTCCTTTCTGTATGCGAGAAGTCAACTTTTTGCAAAAGAAGGACAGAGGTCGAGGTTTGGTTGCTTTTGTCGATATTTCTCAAGATAGCTACGACCCAAGCGAACACGGTGGCGTTGATTTTGAAGCGGCTATGGGGCGTATCCATGCCATTTTGGCGGATGGCACGGTGGTTCGTGATTTGGAAGTTTTTCGCCAGGTTTACAAAACGTTAGGCATGGGTTGGATTTACGCACCTACCAAATGGCCGCTGGTCGCTCCCATTGCTAATAAGTTGTACCAGATATGGGCAAATTGGCGCTTGCCACTCACGGGAAGACCGGATTTGGAAACGATTTCTTGCCAACGCCAGCAGCGCCTGAGGTGTCAGGAAGGGCGTTGTCGCGGGGAAATCGAACCCAGATGAGGAAGCGATCGCGCCGGTGGTTTATTTATTACTTTTTATTAAGCTATCCTCCAGTTTTTCTAATTTTTATTAAATTGCCTTGTTTCTGCGGGAAATTTGCCTCATATTATCGATCGACCGCTTAATTTTTCCGATGGCAGGAAGGGATGGTAGCGATCCCAAGCCCAATCGAAGTTGGGAAAATCGGTTTTGCGGTTTTCTCATTACGATTTTTGTTTGTGTTCAATTGATATATCTTTTCTAGACTTGGCTGTAGAGTTTGAAAAAACGCTTATGTATCCTCTATTTCCTCTAGCCCCCCGCTATCGCCTCGATGACGAACTTCCCTGGTTGGAAGGAATCGATCCGCTGCGCAACTACTGGATTGCGGTTAACGGCGATCGCGATTGGATGGTAAAACTACCTGGGTTAAACGCTGGTTCCTTTGAGGAGTTCAAGCAGAAAATGCGCCAGTTCCGCGCCCTGAAATCGGGAGAAATCATGGAACTGGGAAACCGCGATCGCCAGGTACAACTACTTTGCATTAGCTCTAACTGTTTTGCGATCGCTACCGAGAACCAGGGTGCTCCAGTTTGGCATTTGTTCGATATGGAAACCCTGGATAGCTTGCTGATGACAGCCCATCCCGATTGGCAGTGTTCCGAAAAAGATATGGACCTGGGTCGCCGGATGTTGGAATCTTCCTGGCAGCAAGACGCCGTAGCGTAGCTTATCGTGGGAGTTTCGCCAGTTCTTCCCAAGAGGCCAACAGTTTCACGCCCACGGCATGGATTTGGCTGGCTTCAGCGTTTAGCAAAAACAACCACCCCACATTGACGCCAAACAGAGGGGTTTTGACGTATCCTTGGACATATACTTGCACTTCGCCGTTGTCTAGGGTTTCCGCAAATCCCCGTTCGGGAACGAGGTTCATCCCCTGGGCTTCTCGATGGAGATAGGCAGCGATCGCTTGGTTTCCCAGCACTGGCTTTTCAAAAGGGGGATGGAGTTCTCCTTGAGCGGCGAACAAATTGGCCGTGGCGTCAAAATGGCCAGCATTGAACGTTTGAAAATACCGTTTGACCAAAGGCTGGTCAACGCCAACAATCTGAATTTCTGTTTGTGCAAGTTGAGAAAAAGACATGTACGATTCCGGTGGTTGTGGCTATTGGGAAAGGGGAAATGCCAGGAAGGTGACTTCCTGACATTCGGCAAATTGCAAGTCGAGGAGAATCCAAACCAAAAAGGTTTTCTTATTCCTTAACAATTTTCTAGTGGCTGCAGTAGCGTTTTAGGCGAGGGGATCGACTCCCATATTCACCACCACTTGACGCAAGATGGTGATTTGTTGGTTGAAATCTAGCTGTTCCAGCTTGGAGACAAGGGCTGAAGCTTCCGGAGACATTTTGTATCCTTGGGGCATGGGGATGACCGTGCCATCTTCCATCCATTCAGCCAAACGATACCAGAAGCCGAGTTTGGTGTTGGCGCTGAGAACTCCGTAGGCGCGGGTGGCTGGCGTATTTACTTGGTTGGCAAGGTCGCGCATAAACTGTAGTTGTTGCTCGTGGGTCATGCTTTTTACCTGGTCGAGCAAGCCAGCGGCCAATTGCAAGCGGGCAGCCCCAGGAGCGGCGGGGGTGATGGAAATGCCGGTTTGCAGGTAAATAAACCAGAGGGCGGCTAGTTGGTCGTCGGTTTTGAGGCGTTGAAACTGTTGGATGGCGTTGCTAACGGTTTCCGGTGTAGTGGAAACAAAGGTTTTGACGAAGTTGGTGTTGGTAGTAGTAGCCATAGCGGTTTACCCCAGCTAGAAAACGACAGTAAAATTGGGAGGAGATTGAGTATCTGCTCCTATTATGTAAACTTTTTTTACGATGTGCAAATAAAATTTAAATATCATAGCAGCAAAGATAGCTTATAGTAGGGCTGCGATTTTTATGGTAACGGCAGAGCAAATCAAAGAGCAGGCCAGGGCTGAAGGCTTTCACCTGGTAGGCATTGCCCGTGTAGAAAGCGATGGCGATGGAAAGGTTCAAAAACATTTACAATCCTGGCTAAACCAGGGATATCAGGCGGATATGGATTGGATGGCCAATCCCAAACGCCAAAATATTCGCCTGGTGATGCCATCGGTAAAATCAATTATTTCGCTGGCTTTAAACTACTACACCAACCACCAGCATTCCGAGAATCCCCAAAAAGCCAAAATCTCCCGCTACGCCTGGGGAAGGGATTACCACAAAGTAGCCAGTAAAAAACTCAAAGCCATGGCACGCTGGCTGCGCGCGCAATCGAAAGACATCGAAGTACGCACCTATGTAGACACCGGTCCTGTCCAAGATAAAGTATGGGCAGAACGTGCTGGATTGGGATGGATTGCCAAAAACGGGAATCTAATTACCAGGCAATACGGTTCTTGGGTGTTTTTAGCGGAAATTTTAACCAATTTGGATTTACCACCCGATACGCCGCATACGGAACATTGCGGTACTTGCACCCGCTGTCTGGAAGCTTGCCCCACCGATGCCATTACCCAACCCTTTGTGGTAGACGCCAACCGCTGCATTGCCTACCACACCATTGAAAATCGCGCCGAAACCCTCCCCGAAGAGATTCACCCCCACATGCAAGGTTGGGTCGCCGGGTGCGATATTTGCCAGGATGTTTGCCCTTGGAACATTCGGTTTGCCACCGAAACGGATATTGAAGACTTTCACCCCTACCCAGATAACCTTTCTCCGGATTTGCAAGATTTAGCCAAAATCTCTGAGGAAGAATGGGATCGGCGCTTTCGGGGGTCTGCCCTGCGTCGGATTAAACCCCACATGTGGCGGCGCAATGCCCAAGCCAATCTGCGCTGGCACCCTTAAGATCGGGAAATATGGGCTAGCTGCTGCAACGTATCTCCAGTCACCCGGCAAGTGCGCCATTCGGCAAAAACATGGGCACCGATACGCTGGTAAAATGCGATCGCGGATTGGTTCCAAGCCAAAACCTGCCAATCCAAACGATGGCAACCCCGTTCTACAGCTATATTCGCCACATATCGCAACAAAGCCGTACCAATGCCCTGGCGGCGGTAGGCTGGCAAAACAAACAAATCTTCTAGATACAACCCGGGCTGTGCCAGGAATGTAGAAAAATTATGAAAAAATAGTGCCTGCCCCACGAGCTTGCCATCTAGGTCTGCTACAATACATTCTGCATATGGACGCTCTCCGAACAGATGTTTTTTCAGCAGCGCCGGACTTCCTTTGACCTCGTGGGAGAGTTCTTCGTAATCGGCTAGCGCTAGAATAAGCTGAAATATGGCTTCCGCATCGTCGGGAGTGGCGGGTCGAATATTGACGGTAGAAGGTAGAGAGCTCGATTCGCTGATTTCCATGACTTGTTGTTGCTTCGATTGACAATGGATTACAGCTTCCAAACTGACAGAATCAATAGGATTCCTGCTGTGGTGGCAACGCCGGCGGGGAATTACGATGCGGCTGGTTGGAGCAGCAACGCACCGAAACCGCAATGGGTGGATGTGTTGGTGGATGTACCGCAAGCGAGTTCACAAACCCAGCAGTCGCTGTATACTTATCAGATTCCCGATGGTTTGGAAGTGCAGCCGGGGGATATTTTATCAGTTCCTTTTGCTTCCCAGCAGATGGGCGCGATCGCGATTCGCCGCCGTCAAGAATTGCCCAGCCATCTCAGTGCCGATACCGTGCGATTGGTGGAGGATGTGGTGGTAGCGGGATTTTTTCGCCCTACCTACTGGCAATTGCTGGAAAAGGTAGCCCATTATTACTACGCCCCGTTGATGTCGGTAATTCGCACGGCACTGCCGCCGGGATTGTTGGGGAAAAGTTCCCGTCGCCTGCGGTTAAGCAACCACTACCGCCCCTGCCAAACCATATTTCTCAGCCAGCCAGCGCAGGAAGTTTTGGCGTTGCTGCAACAGTCGAAAACGGGGGATTATACTTGGAAATATTTGCGCAAACAGGTCCATCGTGCCGATCGCGGCATTCGAGAATTGTTAAAACTGGGATGGGTAGAAAGCTATTTGGAACCTCCTAGGCATTCTACGCCCAAGGTGCAGCAGGCGGTGACGTTGGTATCGGATCTACCGGCGGAAGATTTAACTCCCCGGCAGCAGGAGGTTTTACAGGTTTTGCGCCGCAGCGGTGGCGATATGTGGTTGCAGGAATTGCTGCAAATTTGCCGTACCAGTTCTTCGGTGGTGAAGAAGCTGCAAGAGAAGGGATGCGTGGAAATTACCCAGCGGGAAAGATTGCGTTCTCCCCAGGAAGGCACCCACCAACGGGATCGTGCCAAAGCCTTGACAGAATCGCAAAAATATGCATTGGAGACAATTTGGGAATTGGATGGCTACGGGCAGGTTTTGCTGCACGGAATCACCGGTTCCGGGAAAACCGAGGTTTACCTGCAAGCGATCGCGCCTATCCTAGCAGCCGGGCAATCTGCCATTGTGTTGGTGCCGGAAATTGGGTTAACGCCGCAACTGACAGACCGATTTCGGGCGCGTTTTGGCGATCGCGTTTGCGTGTACCACAGCGCCCTCAGCGACGGGGAACGTTTCGATGCCTGGCGACAGATGCTGGAAGATACGCCACAAGTAGTTATCGGCACCCGTACAGCCATTTTTGCCCCCCTCAAAAATCTCGGTTGTATTGTCTTAGACGAAGAATACGACGCCAGCTACAAACAAGACCGTACTCCCACTTACCACGCCCGAACCGTAGCTCAATGGCGTGCCGAGTTAGAATCCTGTCCCTTACTTTTGGGTTCTGCGACCCCATCGATTGAAACTTGGGCGCAAATTCGCGGTTACTTGCCCCCGGAAACCGCAGCATCTCAAACATCACCTCCAACTTATTACTTATCTTTACCAGAAAGAATTCACGCACGTCCCCTACCAGATATCGAAGTTGTGGATATGCGCAACGAACTGCGTCAGGGGAACCGTTCGATTTTTAGCCGCAACCTGCAATCGGCCTTACAAAAACTAGAAAATAGCAACGCCCAGGGCATGCTGTTCATTCCCCGGCGCGGTCACAGTACCTTTGTTTCCTGCCGCAGTTGCGGTTACGTGGTGGAATGTCCCAACTGCGATGTTTCCCTGGCTTACCACTACACCCACGAAGGGGCCAGCGAGTGGTTGCGCTGCCACTACTGCAATTTCATGCAAGTCCATCCCCAACAGTGCCCGGCATGCGGCTCTCCTTATTTAAAACATTTCGGCACTGGCACCCAGCGCGTTATGCAAGAGTTGCACAAAAAATTCCCCCAGTTGAGTGCGATTCGCTTCGACAGCGATACGACACGCACCAAAGGGGCCCATCGGGCGTTGTTGGACCGATTTGCCCGGGGGGCAGGGAAACTGCTGGTGGGAACGCAAATGCTCACCAAGGGGTTAGACTTACCGCAAGTAACGTTGGTGGGAATTGTGGCGGCAGATGGTTTGTTGAATATTTCTGACTACCGCGCCAGCGAACGGGCATTTCAAACGTTAACGCAGGTAGCCGGTCGTGCTGGCAGGGGAGAAGATCCGGGTCGGGCGATTTTGCAAACCTATACCCCCAACCATCCGGCCATTGAGGCGGTGGCGCGCTACGATTACGAGGCTTTTGTGGCGTCGGAGTTGGAACAGCGGCAAGCTTTGGGCTATCCTCCCTACGGGCAGTTGGTGTTGCTATCTGTGAGTGGCTACCATGCAGAGGAAGTGGAAGCGGTGTCGGAACGGCTGGCGGCTTATTTGCGGGAGGTTTTGCAGATTCCCGAACAAGAAGAAGAAGAAGGGGAATTGGGAATCGATTTGTTGGGACCGGCACCGGCACCGATTGTTCGCGTGGCGAAACGTTATCGCTGGCAAATTTTGTTGAAATGCGATCGCCATCGGAGATTACAATTGCCGGATATTGAAGATTTGCACCGTCAGTGTCCCGCGGCTGTAAGCGTAACAGTGGATGTAGATCCCATGAATCTGGGATAATTTTTCAACCAGTAGGGTGGGCACCGCCCACCCCTTACAAAGGATTCTAGCAATATCAATGCAAAAAGTGACGTACGTTAGTGAGAATCATAGGGATACCCAGTTCGTTGGCAGCGGCAATAGAATCGTTATCGCGCAAACTTCCCCCTGGTTGAACGATTGCTTGAATGCCCTGAGTTGCCGCATTACGTACGGTATCGTCAAAGGGGAAAAAGCCGTCGCTTGCCAGGACCGCACCATTGGCGCGATCGCCTGCTTGTTCCAAAGCAATTTTGGCAGCACCAACGCGGTTCATTTGACCGGCACCAATCCCGATGGTAGCGCGATCGCGGGTAATGACAATGGCGTTGGATTTGACGTGCTTGCAGGCTTTCCAGGCAAACAGGAGTTCTTCCCATTGTTCGGGGGAAGGTTCTTTCTGGGTCACCACTTTCCACTGGCTGGTGCCTTCAATGTCTTGGTCGGTGGATTGCACCAAAAACCCACCCGCGATCGCTTTGACGCTGTTAGTGGGACCGTCGAGTAAGTTTTCTAAAGTAAGGACGCGGACTTTAGATTTTTTCTTGAGGATATCGGCGGCTTCCGCTTCGCAACCAGGGGCCACCACACATTCTAGAAAAGTTTTGGTTAAGGCCGTGGCGGTAGAGGTATCGATGGCGCGGTTGAGGGCAACAATCCCACCAAAGGCGGATACGGAGTCGGCGGCGAAGGCGTTTTCGTAGGCTTCTACCAAACGGGAAGCTTGGGCAACGCCACAAGGGTTGGTATGTTTGAGAACCGCAGCACAGGGAGGCGTATCTGGCTGCATGAACTCGGCAATGATGGCTCTGGCGGCTTCCAGATCCACGAGATTGTTGTAGCTGAGTTCCTTCCCTTGCAGTTTTTCGGCGGCTGCCCAGCCAGTGCTTTGGCTACCGATTTGATACCAAGCGGCGGTTTGGTGGGGATTTTCGCCGTAACGGAGGGCTTGGATTTGATGCCCCGCGATCGCGTATTGTTGCGGCATGGTGGGGGCGCTGGTAACCTCGGCGCTAGACTGCTGGCTGAGATAGGCAGCGATCGCTTGGTCGTAGACAGTGGTGTGCCAAAATGCTTGGGCAGCGCAATCCTGGCGGAAGCCGTCGCTGGGAGTGCCCTGATTTTGCCGCATGTCTTCCAGGCAGTTTTGGTATTGCTGGGGAGAACACAAAACCGTTACGTGTTGGAAATTTTTGGCTGCCGAACGCAACAAAGTTGGTCCACCAATATCAATTTGTTCGATCGCATCCGCCAAGCTAACTCCCGGTTGGGCAATGGTTTGCTCGAAGGGATACAGATTCACCACCACCAAATCGATGGCCCGAATTTGACTGTCTTCCAAATCTTGCTGGTCTTGGGAAATATCTCGCCGTGCTAAAATCCCGCCATGAATTTTTGGATGTAGCGTTTTGACCCGTCCGCCCAACATTTCTGGAGAACCAGTGTACTCGGATACCTGTGTCACTGGCAAGCCTGCTTCGGTTAGAGTACGCGCGGTTCCACCGCTACTGAGCAGTTCAAAGCCAAATTCTTCCACCAGAGAACGAGCAAATTCTACCAAATTGGTCTTGTCATAGGTACTGAGCAGTGCTACACGCGCCATAATTTTCCATAATCGATTGACTGCTGGTAAACTTTGCTATTGTACCTTGAGCGGGGTTGTTCTCCAAGCGATTCAAAAAAGAGTTTGGTTGGGGGGAATTGGGCTGTTTGCCAGATAGGCAAACGCAACAATGGAATCGAGAAAAAAGTTGGCAGTGCTGGTTTTCTTGGTTTCTAGATACGAGAGCAGCTTTTTCCCTATCTCCAAGGAGCGATCGCATCGGAATTCAGAAAATTCCCCCTAAAGCAGCTTTTGAATTGTTCGTGACTTCTAGTCAATGCAGCAATTTGCCATTTGCTTGCGGTCGGAAAAGAGGCTTAATTTTTTTTAAGAAACTTCAAAAAACACCAGCAATAAAAGATAATTTAGACTCGAGTCGCCTGCGGTAGCAGTTGGATGGTGCGAAAAATGGGGAACTGCTCTCGAGCTGCGCCATCTGGAAATGTCATAGGGGATAGCACTTTTCCCAACGACGGGAACCCCTCTCCCCGAGCCTATCGATGCTCGATCGCACTGCAGCCATTGGAAACTCTCCTGCAGGCCTGGCAACAGACCATTGCGGGGATCGGGAAATTTTTCTCGCTCGACTTGGGAACGATCGCCGCATTTGTGATTACAATAGATAAGGTAAGTAAATGTACAGATATAGGGAGCAATTATTTATGACTGGTGGCGATCCCAACGGTCGGATTTTTCTCTCCGAGCGTGAAATGCAGGTTATCGAACTGGTAACTGCTGGCTTAACCAACCAGGAAATCTCCCAGCGCTTGGAGATCAGCAAACGGACGGTTGACAATCATATCAGCAATATTTTGAATAAAACGGCCACGGAAAATCGGGTAGCTTTGGTGCGATGGGCTTTGCAATGGGGGAAAGTCTGTCTGGATGATGTAAACTGTTGTACGATACCGCAGCCCAATCCTTCGGCGGCGGCGATCGAAGATGCCCCCAAAGACGCACCTGTATCGTAGCCTATTCAAAGATTGTAGATGAGCCATCCGTCCGTTCAAACTGCTAGCGAAAGCCAAATAGATTACCAGTTTCGTTGTGCTGGCTTGCCTCTCGGTGTCTATCGAGAGGTGGCCAGCCATTTGCGACAAGTGGTGGGCGTGGAAACGGGATTGGCATCGCCAACGAATGCCCAATTCGACTACTACCAGAGTCAAGTGGGTCATTTGTGGCTGCGCTATACCGAAAATGCTTCTGTTGCCTCCCGCCAACAGGTCGATCGGATTTTAAGCTACTATAGCGATCGCTTTGGAGGCTGGCAAACGGTCTGCTAGGGGACAAAATATGATACGCTCGAAATTTCTGGTTTTTTGTTTGTTTCCCATCGATCGCGATCGGTCCCTATGCCTTCTACTTTAGAAACTTTACAAATGCGTTTTCAGCAAGCTTTGGTAGCTGCATTTGGCGAGGAATATGCCGAATGCGATCCGTTGCTTGCCCCGACCAACAACCCCAAATTTGGCGATTACCAATCCAATGCGGCCATGTCTCTTGCCAAACCCCTGCAGCAGAAACCAAGAGACATTGCCACAGCCATTGTCAATGCATTGGAAATTAGCGATATCAGCCATCCCCCGGAAATTGCCGGTCCTGGATTTATTAACATTCGCCTAACCCCAGCATATCTCATCGCCCAACTGCAAGAAATTCAGGCAAGCGATCGCTTGGGGATAGAACCCGCCGATCCGCAGCAGCGAGTGGTGGTGGATTTTTCCAGCCCCAACATTGCCAAAGAAATGCACGTAGGGCATCTACGCTCTACCATTATCGGCGATTGCATTGCCCGCATTTTAGAATTTCGCGGTCACGACGTTCTCCGCCTCAACCACGTAGGGGATTGGGGAACCCAATTTGGCATGCTCATTGCTTACCTGCGTGAGGTTTGCCCGGAAGCACTGACTGGCGCTTCTGCCCTAGACTTGGGCGATTTGGTTTCTTTTTACAAACAAGCCAAAAAACGATTTGATGAAGATGAAGGTTTCCAAACCAAAGCCCGGCAGGAAGTGGTCAAATTGCAGTCGGGAGATGAGGAAAGCGTGCGTGGCTGGAAGTTTCTCTGCGAACAGTCGCGGCAAGAATTTCAAGTTATCTACGATTTGTTAGACGTACGCCTAACGGAACGGGGAGAATCCTTTTATAACCCCTTACTACCCCAAGTAGTAGCGGATTTAGATAAAATCGGCCTTTTGGAAACCGACCAAGGGGCGAAATGTGTATTTTTGGAAGGATTTACCAACCGCTCTGGCGACCCGCAACCGCTCATCGTACAGAAAAGCGACGGCGGCTACAACTATGCGACCACAGATTTAGCTGCCTTGCGCTATCGGGTAGAACAAGACGGTGCCGATCGCATTATTTACGTCACCGATGCCGGACAAGCTACGCACTTTGCTCAGGTATTTCAAGTAGCCAGACGTGCCGGTTGGCTGCCAGATAATGTAGAAGCGGTTCACGTTCCGTTTGGTTTGGTACAAGGGGAAGGTGGGAAAAAGCTGAAAACTCGGGCTGGGGAAACCGTTCGCCTACGGGATTTGCTGGATGAAGCTATTTCCCGGGCCAAAAAGGATCTACAAACACGCTTGGCGGCAGAACAGCGGGAAGAAACCCCCGAATTCATCGATGGCGTGGCGCAGGTAGTTGGCATTAGCGCCGTCAAATATGCGGACTTGAGTCAGAACCGCACCAGCAACTACGTTTTTAGTTACGACAAAATGCTGGCACTGCAAGGGAACACCGCGCCTTACATGCTGTATGCCTACGTACGCATTCAAGGCATCTCTCGCAAAGGCGGTATTGATTGGGAAACCAGTCAGAAACTATCCCAGGCATCGGACTTTCAATTGCAACTTGACGACGAGTTGGAACTGGGGCTTGCCAAACACATTCTGCAGTTGGGGGAGGTGTTGCGATCGGTGGAAGCGGAACTGATGCCCAACCGTTTGTGTCAGTATTTATTTGAGTTAAGCCAGAAATTCAATCAATTTTACGACCGCTGTCCGGTGTTGCAAGCGGAAGAACCCCAGCGAACGTCCCGTCTAATGCTTTGCTATCTAACAGCACGTACTCTTAAGTTAGGACTTTCGTTGTTGGGAATTCCGGCTTTGGAACGCATGTAGGTCTTGGTTCCTTGCCAGGGATTGAGAAGTTATACTCAACCCCCCGGTTGTTCCAACTTCCGGGGGATGTGCCGATTTTTATGCCGAGGCGATGCGAAGGAGTTTGATTGCGGAAAACGTTGGCTGCTCGGCAATTTCCGGTTGGATGGTTAAGTTGGGTAAGCGATGCCATTGGAACTCGGATGGGGGATGAGGGGAATGACTGCAGCTGCCAAGTCTGGCAATGGTCTCTAGCAAAATGGGAATATTTAAAGGCCTAACCCAATAGGTGGTTTTGCTGGAAATCAAAGTATAGATTGGCTCGATGGCGCTGGATGTGGCTAAGACTATAATGGGGATATTAGCGGTTGTGGGATGTTCGTGCAAGCGATCGAGAAAATTTCCAAGTTGAATGGGAAACATGGCATCGCAGACAATGACATCGGGAACCCATTGGATGGCTAACCGCAATCCTTCTTCTCTGCTGTTGGTGTCTAGAACGTCAAAATTCTCGGATTGCAGTACTTCTGTTAAAATTTGCCGCAACAGGCGATCGCTTTCCACAAGAAGAATTCTAGCCATAATACGTACTCCCTGCCAATGAGTGTTTTTTTTCAATTTCAGTAAATTCCCTTCCAGGAACTTACGTGTTTTTTGGCAATACTCCTCTATTATTTCCTGTGGCAATCCCTGTTACATCGGCTAAATTGCCGATTAGTATATAGATGTCTCAGCCAAAAAGCGTAAATTGTCACGTACGTAATTGTAGCGGCAAACAGCTTTAAACATTGTTCGCCGAACTTCCCCATACGTAGATAGAAAAGTTTCCCGTAGCAAGAATATTTTCCTGCAAGCTCGATCTCCCTGCAAGCAGTTTTTTTTTGAAAACTGTACTTCATGAATACCAATTACCGCATGCTTTTACTGTTTTTCGTAAAGAAAATAAGAAAATCTTTAATTTTCTTTATTTCAGCTTTAAATTTTGCTATTTTTTCTTAATTTTCCAGTAAATCCCCCCATTAAATTTATACAAAAGCTGATTTTTTCGTTAGGTTATCCCTCAGTACTCGCTCAGTACTAGTCAAAACGACTTCTCAAAACTTGCGAAAGTTACTTTTTTCAGGCGAACATTTTTTTAGGAGTTTTCCTTTATGCAACGCAAGCATACTTTCTCATTAGGGACAGTAGCTGTTGTTTCTAGTCTGGCAATGGCTGGTGGTTCTGCCACAGCGGTTACCATCACACCGAATAACAGTGGTACAGACTTAACTAATAATATCCTAGGTCCTGGTATTAATGTCAATTCGGTTACCTATAAGGGAGCTGATGGTGCATCAGGAACTTTCACGAATGGAAAATCTTCAATTGGAATCGATTCGGGTATTCTCTTAACTTCGGGTCAAGCCAAGGATGCTGAAGGTCCTAACGGTAATGGAGACGTAGACGAAGTTTCCGGAGGATTTGATGAAAATGATGAGCTAAAGCGAGGAGCCTCCACAGAGAATTTCTTTAGCGGTGATTCCGATCTAGATACTCTCATTCCGCAAAACAGTGCAACACAGGATGCTACATCCTTAGAAATTGAATTTGAAAGTGCCGGTGGAGATGTATTTTTTAACTACGCCTTCGCTTCTGAGGAGTATATTGATTTTGAAGGTACTCAGTTTAACGATGTTTTTGGCTTTTTCTTAGACGGTACCAACATTGCCAAGATTCCCGGTCCTTCAACGCCTGTTTCTATTAACACGGTGAACAGCGTCAA
Organism: Geitlerinema sp. PCC 9228; assembly: GCF_001870905.1. Classification (NCBI taxonomy): domain Bacteria; kingdom Bacillati; phylum Cyanobacteriota; class Cyanophyceae; order Geitlerinematales; family Geitlerinemataceae; genus Geitlerinema; species Geitlerinema sp. PCC 9228. The sequence continues at coordinate 44,109 of NZ_LNDC01000132.1, read as the reverse complement.
CAATAGTAGCCAGTTCAATCAAAATATCGACCCCGCTAACTTCAATCTCGAATACGATGGATTTACTGATGTTTTCCAAGCGCAAGCATTGGATCTAGAACCTGGCTCTCATACTATCAAGCTGGCGATCGCAGATACTAGCGATCGGATATTAGATTCTGGCGTTTTTCTACAAGCAAATACGTTTTCCGACCAACCCACAGAGCCTCCAGAAGACGTTCCAGAATCTTCCTCACTTGTTGGTCTGTTGGCGGTTAGCCTTTTAGGAGCAGGAATCGGACTAACGCGCAAAAAAGCGTAACTCCCCAATCCCATAGCTCTAATTAGTTAAACGATTGTGATTCTAGATGGCGGGGATACAATGGTGTCTCCGCCATTTACCGCATGAATCGGGAGCTTGAAAACCCTGACTTTTTAAAGCAGGGATGAAAAGCGACCCGTGCGGCTTTAGCCGCCGTTAAAATCAAGCAAACTCGTAGGGTAGGCATTGCCCCCCCTTTCAGAGGCTTTTGATGTTGAACGAACTGACCAACTCGGAAACACGACTCAGATTTTTGATGAAATCGACGCAAATCAAGGTGGTAATGTTTTCAATAGCGATGGTGCTTATCAGAAATTTATCTCACTAGGTACCAAAGCCGCAGGTCCGATCTCCTTTGATGTCTTTGCAGATGGTTTTAATGATATCAACAACTTTTCTCCTGAGGGAAACATGACATTGTCGGTAAGCGGACAACAAGAAGTCCCCGAATCTTTTTCCCTGTTAGGTTTGCTTGCAGTTAGCCTTATCGGTGCTGGTACTGTATTAGCACGTAAGAAAGCCTAGTTAGATTGTGTAGCTTTGGCTTAACTTCATAGCTATCTATAGCGGAGGTATAGAGCGTACCTCCGCTTTCAGTATGTTTGTACCCCTCATAGAACGATCGCATGGGTCAAAATTAGCAAAAAAGAGGACAATAGAAGGGTTGCTAGCAAAACAACAAACGCAGCCGTATGCGATTTTTGGGAATTGACTTTGGTTGGCGTTCCGGGGATAGTGGCTTGTGCGGTTTGGAATTGAATACCGATGGTACTCTGGAGATGGTAGCCTCGGAGTGTTTGACATCGGTAAGCGATATTCTGCAGTGGGTGGATGAGCTGGCACCAGCAGAAACCGCAGCTATGGTAGCGGTGGATGCACCCACGATTATTCCCAATACCACGGGGATGCGAGTTCCCGATCGCTTGACCCATAAATACTTTGGACGCTACCATGCTGGATGCTATCCTGCAAACTTGCAGCGTCCTTTTGCCGAACGTACGGTGGGATTGGGAACAAGTCTGCTAGAGCGGGGATTTCGCCACGCACCGGAAATTACAGCACAACAGCCGGGACGTTTTCAGATCGAAGTGTTTCCCCATACAGCAATTGTGCGTTGGTTTCGCCTGCCTCGCATTCTCAAATACAAAAAAGGACGGTTTCGCGATCGCATTTCCGAACTAAGCAAATTATACGATTTTATCAATACAGAACTCACCAGCCGCCAACCCGCTTTACCGCTTCTAGAAACACACATTCCCCACCCGCAAACCGCTACCCGCATGAAAGACCTCAAAGCGATCGAAGATCGTCTGGATGCGCTCATTTGTGCTTATTTGGGCGTATCTTGGTGGTATTGGGGAGAAAGTAACCATCAAGTTTTGGGAAATAAAGAGCAGGGATATATTATTGTCCCTGCAGAATGCAACTAATTTTGCCAGACAACCGTAATTTCACCTTCTCTGCCGCTGGGAGAGCTGGTAAAGCGACAAGTTCGCACCCATTGAAGGGCCAATCGATCCAACTCGGAATCGCCACTAGAGGCAGCGACGCTTGCGGAGGTAACGCTACCGCCTGGACTCACGCGAATCTGAACTAACGTCGAGGTACTGGTATCGAAGTCAGTCTCTGGTTTGGAACCGCACCCTCTGAGGTTGCCTCGATGCGCTGGTAAAGGACCGGTTGGGGTTTGCCTGGCAGCTGGCTGCGGGGTTGGTTGCGGGGTGGGTTGTGGTTGCTGTCTGGCAGCGTTGGTATTGGCATTTTGTTGGGAGGTTTCCGAGGGAGTCGAAGCACCTCTTTGCGTGGTTTCGGCGGGTTGGCTGGCTTGCCGATTTCCTTGCGGTGAGGTGTTGTTGGTATTGCTAGGAGAATTGGTCTCAGTAGAAGTACTGGATGGTGATGTTTCTGTTTCCTGGTTCGATGCTGTTTCGGAAGGAGAAGGCGTAGATTCGAGAATATTCTCTAATTGAGTTGGGGTTGGCGTGGGTTTTGGTGTTGGTGTTGGCGTGGGTTTTGGTTCTGGTTTGGCTTCTGGCGTTGGCGTGGGTTCTGGTTTTGGAGAAGGTGTGGGAACAGGAGTAGGTTCAGGAGTCGCTCTGGGAGCGGGTTCGGGCGTTTGGGGCGTGCGATCGCGTTGCGGTCTTCTTTCTGGTTCTCGGCGGCGCGGTTCTGGTGTAGGCTGGGAATAGCGATCGCGTTGCGGTTCTCTAGTTCTCGGTTGGGGTTGGGGTTGTGGTGGTGGCGATACGGCTGTCTGCGTGCTTTCTGATGGCGTTGCAGTTTCTGCTTGCGATTTTTCTTCCGGTTGGGGTGGCGATTGCGGTGGTGGCGATTTCAGAACGATAGGCGCGGGAGATTTTTCCGGTTTGGGTTTTTCCGGTTTGGGGTCGGCAAGTTGAAATTCCCCAAATAAGACAAAACCATGCAGCAAGACAGAACTGAGGCATCCGTAAAACGCCACAGTTCTTGAGGAACGGAAGGTCTGTTCTCTGTGTTGGATGATGTGATGGGAGCGTTGCATTTGTGAATTCTATTGAGAATGAATTTAAATTGTAAGTGGTTTATTGTAGTAGGGTAGCCGAATCGCGTCAAGACAAAACTCCCTAAATTTGCGATTTATAGAAAAAACTCCCGACATCTCCTTGCCAAACTTCCCCCCACAATCTTCCAAATTAATTGAGAATATATTTCAAATGTCTGCTAGTATTATCGTGACATGCTCTCGAAGCCTTCGAGAACGTTCGTGCCTTGCGCCTTGTATTGGTCAATTAGAATTGTTCGTAAGCTGTTTTTATGTCGTTTAGCAACTTTTTTACTTCTGGAGGAATCATTGCCTGGCCGTTGCTGGGATTTTCCATTGTCTCGGTAACGCTGATTATCGAACGCTTAATCTTTTGGAGTCGCATCCAAAGGCGTCAAAAGCGCCTGATTCGGGATGTTTTGCGCGTTTACCCAGAAGAACCCCATTTGGCGATTCAGCGTCTCAAACAAAACCTCAATCTGCCTCTAGCGCGGATTTTTCTAGAAGCTTTGGAACTCGACCACCCCAATCCCGAGGAATTTCGTTTGGCGCTCGAAAGTGCTTCCCAAGCAGAAATTCCCCTCCTCAAACGCTTCAACACGGTTTTTGATACCATTATCAGCGTTTCGCCATTGCTGGGTCTGTTGGGAACGATTTTGGGTTTGATTCAAGCCTTTAGTTCCTTACAAATTGGTGAAGTGGGAGGCGAAAACACCACTGCTGTCACTGGCGGTATCAGCGAAGCCTTGGTATCCACGGTGATGGGATTGGTGGTGGCGATTGTTACGCTGCTGTTTGCCAACTTGTTCCGTGGTTTTTATACACGTCAGTTGGCTATGATTCAAGAGTACGGCGGACAGCTAGAACTGCTCTATCGCCGTCAAAGCAATCAGAACGGTCACAGCGAACCAAACTATCAGAAGGAGAACACCGAATATGCGTCTCAATGAGGAACCCGATCGCCCTGCTGGAATTAATATTGTGCCAGCTATTGATATTATTTTCTCGATTTTGGCGTTTTTCGTGATTTCTACCTTGTTCTTAACTCGGTCGGAAGGATTGCCGGTGAACTTACCGGAGGCTTCTACTGGCGAGTCGCAAAGTTCCAGCGAAATTTACATTACCATTGCTGCCGATGGTACCCTTTCTGTAAACAAAACGTCTGTGGAGATGGAGCAACTTTTGCCCACCGTGCGTAAGGAAATTGAATCTGGTACAAAAAAGTTGGCCATTGTGAATGCTGACGAACAAGTGGCTCACGGTCGGGTGGTGCGGGTGATGGATCGTTTGCGGCGCGTGGATGGCTTGCAACTCGCGATCGCGACAGAATCGGAATCGGAAGAATAAGTAGAATCCGGACAAATCGTGGCAAAAACCTCTTTGATTTCCCAAAAAGTGCGATCGCCGGCCATGGTTTTGCCAGTGGAATTGCTGGTTCTGTTGGGGATATTCCTCATCAGTTTGCTGTTGGGAGCGAAGGAAATCCCCATTTCAACCGTTTACGAGGCTTTTTTTGCCTATGACGGTTCCGAAGCCCATTTAATTGTAACTACGGTGCGGTTGCCGCGATCGCTGGTGGCGATGCTGGTGGGCAGTTCCCTGGCTGTAGCCGGTGCCATCATGCAAAGCATCACCCGCAACCCCCTAGCTTCTCCCGTCATTTTGGGGGTGAATGCCGGTGCGGCTTTGGCAGTGGTTTTATCAGCGTCGGTATGGGGATTTTCTTCCCTAAGTACGTATATTTGGCTGGCGTTGTTAGGTGCTGCCGTTACAGCGATCGCGGTTTATACCTTCAGTTCTTTTGGGCAGGGGGGAGCTACTTATTTTAATATAACCATTGCCGGGGCTGCCATGGCGGCACTTATGAGTTCTCTAACCACCGCTGTCCTGGTTCTCAACCAACGCACCTTGGATGAAATTCGTTTTTGGTTGGTGGGGTCCACCGCTGGTAGGGATTTTGACTTAATCGTGCAAGTGCTTCCCTATCTGAGTGTGGGACTGGTGTTGGCTTTGGCTTTGCGGCGGCAGTTAACTACCCTGAGTTTGGGTACAGAAATTGCCCAAGGACTGGGACAAAAAACAGTTTGGATCCAAATGGCAGCGGCAACGAGCGTGGTTTTGTTGGCTGGCGGTAGCGTTGCGATCGCTGGTCCCATTGGTTTTATTGGTCTCATCGTACCGCACCTCACTCGTTTTCTGGTGGGATGGGATTACCGTAAGATTGTGCCCCACGCTGCTTTGCTGGGGGCGATTTTGCTGTTGCTTTCCGATATTGTGGCCCGCGTGGCTGTTCGACCGCAAGAATTGCCCGTCGGGTTGGTCACGCCTCTGGTGGGAGCGCCTTTTTTCATTTATTTGGTACGCGCCAAATTAAGGTAAATGAGTCAAATGTCCAAAATCGATGGGTTGCCATTGAAAATTGACAAACAATCGAAATCCGGTGAGTTGGTGATTCGCTGCCCGCCCTTGCCGTTTTCTTTTCGCTGGGACCGGCGGGTACCGGTGGTTTTGTTGGTACTGGCGGTCATTACCTTGGTGGCGATAGCGATCGCTATTGGCTATGGAGAATATGCCATTTCGCCGATTAATGTCATCAAAATTCTTTTGGGAATCTCCACCGGCGATCGCGACGCTGCCTTTGTGGTGACAACCTTACGTTTGCCGCGTACCTTGGTAGCTTTTTTCGTGGGTGCCTCCCTAGGCATTGCTGGTACCATCGTGCAAGGCATAGCGCGCAACCCGCTAGCTGCCCCCGGTATTATTGGTATCAACGGCGGTGCTTCCCTCGCTGCTGTTATCTGTTTGGTATGGTGGCCGCAAGCGCCGGTTTCTGCCTTACCGATAGCTGCCTTTTTGGGAGGCATCGCGATCGCTTTTCTGATTTATATCTTGGCATGGCGTGGCGGCACCTCCAGCGCCCGGTTTATCCTGGTGGGTATTGGCTTCAGTTTTATTGCCACCGCCGCCACCGACCTCACCATTGTCTTCGGCGAAATAGACAATGTTTCCCAAGCCCTGATTTGGCTGGCCGGTAGCGTGTACGGACGCAGTTGGGACCAAGTTTGGGCATTGCTGCCTTGGTTGGTGGGATGCGGGGCAGTGGGGTTTGCTATGGCCCGGGAGTTGAACATTTTGGCTTTGGGAGAGGATGTGGCCCGAGGATTGGGAAGTCCGGTAGAATGGCGGCGGGGAACCTTGTTGTTTTGCGGCGTAGCCTTGGCAGCAGCATCCGTAGCCACAGCCGGTTCGATTCAGTTTGTGGGGTTAATGGCACCGCATTTATCGCGCAAGCTGGTGGGTTCTGCCCACGAGGGATTGATGCCTACTGCTGCCATGGTAGGTGGTACCATTGTGGTTCTTGCCGATGTCACGGGTCGGCTGCTGTTTTCTCCCATTGAACTGCCTTGTGGTATTGTGACTGCCATTATCGGTGCCCCTTACTTGCTGTTTCTCTTACTTCGCAAGAACTTCTAATCGAGCAAAACTATGGATCGGAACGCTCCTACTTACCGACTGACTGCCCAAAATCTGAGTCTGGGTTACGAAAAAAATCCTATTGTGGTAGATTTAAGCCTGGCGGTGCCAGCCCAAGCCATTTCCGTGTTGGTTGGTCCTAATGGTTGCGGCAAATCTACTTTGTTGCGGGGATTGGCTCGCTTGCTCAAACCAACGCACGGGGTGGTTTATTTGGATGGCAACGATATTCGCCAACTGCCCACCAAAGGCGTTGCCAAACGGCTGGGCATTCTCCCGCAAAATCCCAGTACGCCGGCAGGGCTGACGGTCAAAGAGTTGGTGGCCCAAGGACGCTATCCCTATCAAAATTGGCTGCAGCAGTGGTCCCGCGAAGACGAAACCATGGTGGAACAAGCCATGCAAACCGCTCGCATTCAAGAGTTTGCTCACCGCCCCATCGAAACCCTGTCGGGAGGGCAGCAACAACGAGCTTGGGTGGCTACGGTTTTGGCGCAGGATACGGATATTTTGTTGTTGGACGAACCAACGACGTACTTGGATATTGCCCGCCAAATTGAATTGTTGGATTTGTTGCGCCAGCTCAATCAAGAGCAAAAACGCACGATTGTCATGGTTTTGCACGACCTCAATCAGGCTTGTCGCTATGCAGATTTTTTGATGGCGGTGAAAGACGGTCAATTGCGTGCCTGTGGCAGCCCGCAGGAGGTGATGACCGAGTCCATTGTACGGGAAGTGTTTGACTTGGAATGCCGCATTGTTCCCGATCCGGTGACAGATACACCCATGTGCGTGCCTGTCAGCCCTTGCCCGACCGGCGATCGCACGAAGTGATAAAAGATGCTCACCGAAGATCGAACCATCTTTTTTTGTTGTTTGGTTTTGAATTATCCTTGCTTTTTAATTGTTGGGCGATCGCCGGTAATAAGCGATCGCGGGCAGAATGCAAGAAAAAGTGATTGCCACCAAATACTTTTTTGGAAAACTCGGCACTGGTGTGATGCCGCCATTGGCGAAGTTCGCCTTGGCGCGTGGCTGGATCCCGCCGACCGCCAAATGCCGTGATGGGGCAGGGTAGGGGGTCTCGCCAGGTAGGTTCGTAGGTTTCGCAAACGGCAAAATCAGCTCGAAGAACGGGAAACAGCAGCTCTCGTAGCTCGTCATTTTCTAAAATTTCTGGAGGCGTTCCTCGCAGCCAGCGCAGTTTCTCGATTAATTCTGCATCCGAGAGATTGGCGGTTGGGGGGTCGTCGTCGGGAAATTGAGGAGGGCGACGCCCGGAAAGAAACAGATGGTCGGGTAGTGTCATTTCTTGCTCGCGCAAATGTCGCGTTAGTTCAAATGCCAGTAAAGCCCCCATACTGTGACCAAAGAAGGCATAAGCACGATCGAGAAAGGGAGCGATTTCACTTGCGATCGCTTCTACCAAAGGAAACAGCCGCGTATAGGGAGATTCTGCCAAACGCCGACCGTGACCGGGCAGTTCCACCGGGCAGAGTTCGATATCGGTATCTAGTTTCTCCAACCAGGAATAAAAGACCCGCGCCGAACCACCAGCATAGGGGAAACAGAACAAACGCCAGCGAGCGGTGGGATTGGGTCTAGGAATTTGAATCCAGTTGCTTGTGGAAGTAGAAGTCATAATCAGGTTACAAAAAAAGGACCAATTGCTTGATGAAATTAGGTTTTTTAGATATGTCTGGTTTTACAGAGCTTCCCATTGAGTTAAATTTTGGATCGTCTTTCTAGAATCAACTTGTTTTTTGGGGATTTTTATTTTTTCGAGTAACTTTTGAAGCCATCAAGGTACCCGTTTGCCAACCCCTATCAATAATAATCAAAATTCATTTTTTTGAAAACAATTTTCATCAATCTTCTGGGCAAGTCTATTGTATGCTTGGTAGCAGCAAGTGATGGCGGGAGATATAGTTTGGCGTATCGATTTGACAACTGTGTGAAGTTTTACGAACCCCTAATTTTTGCATGTTCCCATAGTACAGGGCTAGTAGCAAGCTGACAGGTTGATGATAACAGTCCAAAGACGCAGTCCGCTCGTCCATTTTTGGGCAGCTTAGAGCTACGACCAGCATGCAGCGATACGAAAAAATTCTGCAACTACTTGCAAAGAATATGCAATAAATGCATATAATGGTTGCGAGCTATTAGCAACAATGTCTTCTAGCTCCCCGTACATCAAGCAGATATATTTTTATGGCGGATCTTTCCAAGCACGAAAAAGACCTGACAGTTACTTCTTCAGCAGATACAGTAGCTTCCAATTCCAGCACTGGGAATCAACTCATGAACGGAAACAGGCAGGATAACATTCTTTTTGGCACTGAAGGGAGCGATCGCATTCACGCTCAAGGAGGGAACGACCTCTTGAATGGCGGTAATGGCAACGATACCCTTTCAGGAGATGAGGGCTTCGATATCCTCACTGGTGGTGCTGGCAAAGACACGTTTCAGTACATCTCTGGTGGCAATCGCGATTTTATAACCGATTTTAATTTAGCAGCTGCTGCTGGTGATGAGGATGTATTGAGTTTCGATCCAGAATTGCTGTCTGCTTCTTCAGCAACGGCTGACTTTTCTAGTTTTATAAATGGCGAAGCCGGTGAAGGTGGCGAAGCCGGTGAAGGCGGTGAAGCTGGTGAAGCTGGTGAAGCTGGTGAAGCTGGTGAAGCTGGCGAATCTGGTGAAGCTGGCGAATCTGGTGAAGCTGGCGAATCCGGTGAAGCTGGTGAAGCTGGTGAAGCTGGCGAATCTGGTGAAGCTGGCGAATCTGGTGAAGCTGGCGAATCTGGTGAAGCTGGTGAATCTGGTGAAGCTGGCGAATCTGGTGAAGGCGGTGAAGGCGGTGAAGGCGGTGAAGCTGGTGAAGCTGGCACCACCGATATGGCTGCAAGTTTCGATAACATTGCTCGTTTCTTTGATTCCGGTCACTCCGTCCAGATTCGCTTAGGTTCTCGAGTCGAGAGCGAAACGTTTGGTGTGGAAGTCTTTGAAAACTCCAATATAAACTTCCTTATGAAAGATGGGGGTTCGGTTAGCTTTCAGGCAAGCCTAGATCCGAATGCCTTTGCTTTTTCGCGATTGCCTAGTGGTAATAGCGTAGATGCCGAAGCTGGCGATCTCATCGTTGTTCGCGATGCTGCCATGGGCAATGATGTGCTAGAACCTCAAGCACAGGTAATAGGCAGCGGCCAAATTAGTAGTGCTGATGCTTTACCGGCTATGGCTAACTTGGTTAGCGACTTTGCTTCCAACATCAATTTCGCTGCCGGTCAATTCCTTCAAGGTGATGCCCAAAACAACTTTATCTCTGGAAGTTCTGGAAACGATTTTCTTGAGGGAGGTCTAGGAAGCGATACCTTAAACGGTAGTGATGGAAACGATGTTCTCTCACCAGACGAAGGAAACGATCTCTTGAATGGTGGTGCTGGTCGAGATGAATTCCGATATAGTTCTGGCGATGGTCATGACATAGTTACGGAATTCTCTCTGGCAGCTGCTACTGGTAGTGAGGATTTGTTGAGTTTTCATTCAGAACTAATATCTCAGTCTTCAGCAACTAGTGATGCTTTCTTTACTAGCGAAGCTGGTGAAGGCGGTGAAGCCGGTGAAGCTGGTGAAGCTGGCGAATCTGGTGAAGCTGGCGAAGCTGGTGAAGCTGGCGAATCTGGTGAAGCTGGCGAATCTGGTGAAGCTGGCGAATCTGGTGAAGCTGGTGAATCTGGCGAATCTGGTGAAGGCGGTGAAGGCGGTGAAGCTGGCGAATCTGGTGAATCTGGTGAATCTGGTGAATCTGGCGAATCCGGTGAAGCTGGCGAATCCGGTGAAGCTGGCGAATCCGGTGAAGCTGGTGAAGCTGGTGAAGCTGGTGAAGGTAGCACCACCGATGCTGCTGCAACGTCCGACCAAATTGCTCGTTTCTTTGATTCCGGTCACTCCGTCCAGATTCAGCTAGGTTCTCGAGTTGAAAGCGAAACATTTGGTGTGGAAGTATTTGAAGATTCCAACGTAGATTTCCTTCTGAACAATGGGGGATCGGTCAGCTTTCAGGCAAGCGTGGATCCCAATGCTTTTGCCTTCTCGCAATTGCCTAGTGGGAACAGCGTGGACGCCGAAGCTGGCGATATCGTGATTCTCAGCGATGCCACCATGGGCAATAATGTTCTCGAACCTCAAGCACAAGTTGTAGGCAGCGGCCAAATTGATAGTGCTGATTCCTTAACGGCTATGGTTAATTTGGTTGAGGATTTTGCCCCCAATCTTGGATTTTTCTCCTAGCTTCAACACCAGCTGTAGGCAATTAGAAATAAAAAAGCGGTCTTTGATAAGAGCCATTTTCTTTATTGACCGCTTTTTTCTTCCCAAATCCCAAATATGGGCAATTCGTAACCAAAAAAACGGCAACGATCGGTTCTTCTTAAACGAACTGCCAACTCTAGATCGAGAAGACAACCACTGGTTAATATATTATGCTTGTCATTGACGATGTTTTGACACCGGATGAAGTGAAAACAATTGTTGCTCGTTTAGAAGCAGCAAAGTTTATAGATGGAAAATTAACCGCCGGATGGCATGCCAAACAGGTTAAAAATAACCAGCAGCTTTCCGAAAAAGAAACTTCTGTCACAGAGATTCGAGATATTGTATTGCAAGCATTGCAACGGAACAATTTATTTCAAAGTGCCGTTCGACCTCGAAAAATTCATCCTATTCTATTTAGCCGCTACGAAACTGGTATGTCTTACGGCATGCATACCGACAATGCTTTAATCGGAAAAGAGAATAAAACCCGTTCGGATTTATCAATAACCTTATTTTTAAGCGATCCATCTAGCTACGAGGGAGGTGAGTTGATTATCGATACGGAGTGGGGAGAAAAGTATGTTAAGTTAAATGCTGGCTCTATGGTTGTTTATCCTTCTTCTAGATTTCACCGCGTAGGTACAGTAACCTCGGGAATCCGTTTTGCTGGCGTAACGTGGATACAAAGTTGGATTCGCGATGCAGAAGAACGACAAATTCTCTTTGAATTAGAAACCGTACGACAGGCCCTTTATAAAAAATACGGCAACACAAAAGAATTTGATATCTTGTGTAAGACCCATTCAAACTTATTACGTAAGTGGATCGAGTCCTGACAAAACAAACACCTGGGAGTTTCATAACACATCCGATGTGTGTAGACCTACAAAAACGTCGGGGTAGTGCCCTCCTATTCCACAAAAAAGGGGCAACCACGGGGGGTTGCCCCTACAGAATAATTGTGGTTTGCTCATGTCGGATTTGGTATTCTCTGGTATAGTACCATTTCCTTAATAATCTGCAAGAGATAATAGAGGCATTTTTGTAGGGGCGCAACGCGTGAGTAGGGGCGCTTCGCGAAGCCCCCCTACCAGGGCAATTGGCAAATACCATACAATCATTATTTTTCAGAAATGGTATCAGTTGTTTTGCAGATACATATCTATCTCCTCCTGAGATAAGTTTTCTTGAGATAGGCAACGCTGTAAGAGAGCATCCACATCGCGTTCGGAAAGTTCGTCCAGTTTGGTAAGCTTCTTATGGGCTTCGGTACGGAGGGTGGGTAAAATGGTGACTTGAGCGTCGCTTGTGCTGAGCTTTGTTGAAGCACTTGTGCTGAGCCCTGCCGAAGCATCGGTAGAAATTGATTCCGGAGTAGAATCTGGTTCTGGTGATTTTGTACGAACCTTTGTCGAAGCAGCAGTGTTGTCCTGAATAACAGCAGCTATCCCGGCAATCGTTGGCGTTTTGAACAAGGTATCGATGGGAATTTCTTGTTGAAAGCGATCGCGCAGTTGAGAAATAATACGCGCCGCCAACAGGGAATGACCGCCCAACTCAAAAAAGTCATCATGTATGCCCACATCGTCAATACCCAGAAAATCTTGCCAGGTGGCAGCAATGGTGCGTTCGATGCTATTGCGCGGGGCTACGTAGGTGGTTTCTAAATTAGGACGGGGATAGGTGGTTGCAGGGGTACTTGGTTCTTCTGTTTGCGATTCCAACTGCGCCAGTTTATCTTCCAAACCAATATCCGAACGGCGGTTTTCGATAACATCATCTAAATTTTTGGTAGAAACCAAAACGTGAGGCAAATCGCTATCGAGAATGTGACGGAAAGCTGCAATTCCTTCCGCCGGCGATAGCCCCGAATCGATGCTTTCTTGACGCTGTTTTTGCAGCAATTCTGGCACTTCCGTACCTACCGCCATGCCAACCTCTTGCCACACATCCCAATTAATCGAAACAGTGTATTGGTTGGTTCTGGCTGTGCGATCGCGGGCAAAAGCATCTAAAAAGGCATTGGCAGCGCAATAGTCCACTTGACCCACACCACCGATAACGGAACTTAGGGAAGAACAAAGCACCATAAAATCCAACTCCCGATCGCGCAATAATTCATCCAACACCACCGAACCGCGAACTTTCGCAGATAGAACCGCATCGGCTTGTGTTGGGTCTTTCAATTGAATAATACCGCCGCCAGCAACCCCAGCAGCATGAACCACCCCATTGATGGGACCAAAACGAGATTCTCCAGTTGCGATCGCAGATTCCATGCCATCGCGATCGCTTGCGTCGGCAGCAAGCACCAAAACTTCGGCACCGCGCTGTTTCAAATCTTGAACTGCCCTAATTTTTTGGCTGGTTTTGTCTTCTTCCCCCCAGCTGCCGCCGTCCCCCTTACTAAGGGGGACTACAGGGGGTTCTTCTGGCTGCGATGTCAGGAAACTTGTGCTCACCCCTGCCGAAGCATCGGACCCTTTCTCTAGCGCTGGCAAACCGGAACGGGTTACCAAAATTAATTTGGCTTGTACCGTATCGGCAAGATATCGAGCCACCGACAAACCAATGCCACCCAGACCGCCAGTAATCAAGTAAACGCCGCCTTGCTTCAGGCGATGGGGCATCCCTTCACTGGTTGCTGGTAAAGAAATTGCATCAAACGAACGAATCCAGCGATAGCCGCCGCGATATGCCACAGGCGACTTGTACTGAGCTTCGTCGAAGCCTTCGTTTGCCGATACTTGGATTTCACCAAGAATTTGTTGGGCAAGTAGGGGCGCTTCGCGTTGCGCCTGCGAATCTGCTGAGCTATGTTGAATCCTTGGCAGGAGCACATCTACCAAGCGACAGGAAATATTGGAATATTCTTGGGAAATGACTTGACAAATACCCTGCAATGTGGCTTGTTCGGGACGAATAGATTCCATTCCGACCACTTCGTAAGCGCGATCGCTCACTGTGGTGAAAGTTATCGGTTCGGTAACATCGCTCTCGCCTATTGCTTGTGCCAGATAGAGCAAGCTGTAGAATCCCAAATCCAAACTATCGCTATAGTCAAGATTCCAGCAATGGACGATTTGTTGGGGCAGTGCATCGCGTCGAACCAGCTCTTGCCACAGCATGCGGTAATCTTGCCGCTGGCGCGGATTTATGGCATAGGTGTTGGCATCGATTTGAGCAAATTCTTCGCCCATGACAACGGCTATGCAGATATAGTCCAATTCTCCTTCATCTGCAAGCTGTTGCTGGACTTGTTGCAGTAGCGAATTACCCACATCTTGTCTATCTGTAAATACCAGCCAGTGGGTTCCGGCATTGCTGGTTGCAGTTGTCGGAGAGGCAGCCAATACAGTTTGTGCTGTACTACGTCGAGGCAAACGCTTCCACGTGGGTGTATAGAACCATTCGTCAAAAGGATTTCTCTGTTGCAACTCCTCGCTGGTTGTAGATTCTGGCTGCCGGTCTTGGGAAGATTTGCTAGGCGGATCGATCCAGTAACGCTGCCGTTCAAAAGGATAGGTGGGTAGCGGAATGCGGCGACGCTTTTCTTGCTGGTAAAAGCCTTGCCAATCAATGGTAACCCCATAACGCCACAGTTGCCCTAGGGTTGCAAGCAGGTGGTGGGTATCATTGGTTGGTTGTTGGGGATGGCGCATGGAAGTAAGAACCACAGGTTCGGCATCATCCTGAAGCTGCTGCGGTTCGGTTTCGCTCGCTGCAAGTCGGACTAGCGTTTGCAGGGTTCTCCCCGGTCCCACTTCCAACAGAATTGCTTGCTTGTGCTGAGCTTGGTCGAAGCAGCGCATCAGTTCGGCAGCACCATCGGCAAAACGTACGGGTTGGCGGATGTGTTGCGCCCAATAGTGGGGGTCGGTGGCTTGCGCTTCGGTAATCCAAGTGCCGGTGACATTGGAAATAAAAGGTAAATGCGGGGGATGGAGGGAAGTCCGTTCTACAATAGCAGCGAATTGTTCGGCAGCGGCGTTCATGCTAGGAGAATGAAAGGCATGACGAACGTGGAGGGGGCGACAAACCACTCCGCGTGCCTCTAGGGTCGATTGCAAACGCGCGATCGCATTTTCTTCTCCAGAAACAACACACAAAGAGGGAGCATTGATGGCTGCCACCGTATACTGTAGGGGCGCTTCGCGAAGCGCCCCCGTGCCTGCCCCACCAAGCATGGGTTCTAGCTCTGCTGCCGGTAGCCCTACGCTCAACATGCTGCCGGTGGGTGCTTGTTCCATCAGCTTGCCCCGTTGGGCAACTAACGCATGAGCATCTTCTAGGTCAAACACCCCTGCCAGACAAGCCGCCACGTATTCGCCAATGCTATGTCCAATGGCTGCTTTCGGTTGAATACCCATCGAAAGCCACAGTTGTGCCAAAGCATACTCGACAGCAAACAAAACACATTGCGCGATCGCGGTATGGGTAAGTTGTTCTTGATGGTCCTCTGTAGAAGCATCGGCATACAAAATATCGCGAATATCCAGATCGAGATAGGGAGCGAACAACTCGGCACTGCGATCGATCGACTGGCGATAGACGGGTTCGCGTTCGTACAACTGCCTTCCCATGTTGGCATATTGGGAACCTTGACCGGGAAACATAAAACATACCGGGCGATCGCTGGTTTCGCAGTATCCTGTAGTTACGAATGTTCCCGACGATAGAACTTCTACAGCGGCAGCCGTATTGTTTTCGCAGACGATGGCACGGCGATAGGAAAAATGCTGGCGTCCGATTTGTAGTGTATAGGCAACGTCAGCTAAGTTGTCTGGTTTCTGTTGTTCCAGATAGGTTTTTAAATTCGTCGTCGCCGTTTCCAGAGCCGTTTTGGTTTTGGTGGAAAGCAGCAATAGTTGTTGGGGTCTGGAAGTAGCAGCAGGGGAAGTTTTGGGTGCTTCTTCCACAATGACGTGGGCGTTGGTACCGCCGATGCCAAAGGAACTAACCCCTGCACGTCGCGGCGTTTCCCCCTGCTGGCTGCCATTGGAGTCGAACCGCTGCCAATCTTGTAGCTTCGTATTGACAAAGAAAGGGGTACTGTCAAAATCAATTTGGGGATTGGGTTGTTCCCAATGCAACGAAGGAGGAATTTGTTGGTTTTCCAATGCCAACACAGTTTTGATTAGACCTGCCACACCAGCTGCCGTATCCAAATGTCCCACATTGCTTTTTACCGAACCAATGGCACACCAACCTGTTTTCTGGGTACTGGAACGAAATGCCGAAGTGAGAGCTTGGATTTCAATGGGGTCGCCTAACGGTGTTGCCGTACCGTGGGTTTCCACGTATTGAATGGTTTCCGGATGGATATCCGCCACGCACAGCGCCTCTTCAATGACATCCGCTTGCCCCGTCACGCTGGGAGCCGTGTATCCCACTTTTACAGCACCATCGTTGTTGGTGGCAGACCCTTTAATAACCCCGCGAATGGTATCTCCATCCGCGATCGCATCTTCCAAACGTTTTAACACCACAATGCCCATACCGCTGCCACCCACCGTTCCTTGGGCATGGGCATCGAAACTGCGACAGTGCCCATCCGGTGAATAAATCCCACCTTCTTGGTAAACGTACCCAGCCGTATGTGGCACCTTCAGGGAAACACCCCCCGCCAACACCAAATCGTTTTCGCCGCTCAACAGGCTCTGGCAAGCCAAATGCGTTGCTACCAAAGACGTAGAACAAGCGGTTTGTACGGTGATACTTGCCCCTTTGAAATTAAGAAAATAGGCAACGCGGGTGGCAAGGAAATCTTTATCGTTGCTAATGAGGGTAGCAAACGCCCCCGCCGTATCGATGGTATCGCGGTTGGGATAGACGTTGAACAACAGGTACGTATTCCGCCCTACACCAGCATAAATGCCCGCTCGCAACCCGCAGTCTTGTGGATTGTACCCGGCATTTTCCATCGCTTCCCAAGCGCCTTCTAAAAAGAATCGCTGTTGGGGGTCGAGCAGTTCCGCTTCCCGAGGACTCAACCCAAAAAACGAGGCATCAAATTCGGCAATATCGTTTTTGAGAATGGGAGCTGCTTTAACGTAGTTCGGCTGGTTGTAGGTTTCGCGCGCGATGCCAGCCGCTTGCAGTTGTTCTTCGCTCAAAGACTCGATGGATTCCACACCATCGCGCAAATTTTGCCAGAATTCCTCTACCGAACGGGCACCAGGAAATCTGCCCGTCATGCCTACGATCGCGATATCGTTGTTTGTGTTTTCCATAATTTTTTACCAAGTACGATCGATTGTTTTCTTTGAAGCCCCATGCGCCGATGCGCCGACTTGCCCTGAGTAGGGGCGTTTCGCGAAACCCCCTACTGCCGAAGGGTGCCCCCTCTCCCACTCCTCCCCCTCTCCCTCCCAATTAAAATCACCGCCGCTGTCGCCGTTTTCGTTGCTGCTGCAGGTTGGCAGTTCGGTTTTGGGCTCTTTGGCGTCTGGTAGAGCGATGGGATTGCTGGTTGGTTGGGCTGTTGTTTGCAGAATTTAGATATTCCACAAAGCTGGCGATGGTGGGATACTGAAATAGCTTGACGAGCGGAATTTCCTGTTGTAGATACTCGGACAAGCGATCGCCCAATTGCACGATGAGCAAGGAATGACCGCCGAGGTCGAAAAAGTTGTCGTTGATGCCTACGCGATCGCATTGCAAAATTTCCTGCCACATCTGGGCAATGTCCGATTCCAGGTCGTTTCTAGGAGCAACGTAGCTGCTGCTTGTGCTGAGCTTTGTCGAAGCAGAGGTGTTGGTGTGTTGGGGTTGGGGTTCGGGTAAGGAACGCCGGTCGATTTTGCCACTGGGGGTGGTGGGTAAAGCTTCTAATTCCACAAATTGGGAAGGAATGGCATACTCGGGCAGTAGCGATCGCAAAAAAGCTTGTACTGAGCTTGGTTGAAGCACTTGTGCTGAGTCCTGCCGAAGCATCTGCCAGTTATTGTCTGAATTTGAACTATGCGGCTTGTGCTGAGCTTTGTCGAAGCAAACGATATAGGCGACCAAACGCTTGCCCGTACCATCATCCCGTACGGGTGCTTCGCGAAGCACCCCTACCGCTGCTTCGCGAATTTGAGGATGTTGGGTCAAAGCCGCTTCTACTTCTGCTAGTTCCAAGCGAAATCCCCGGAGTTTGACTTGACGGTCGTTGCGTCCCAAAAACTCGATGTTGCCGTCGCTGAGAAAGCGAGCGCGATCGCCGGTTCTGTACAAACGTGGCTTGTGCTGTTCGGCTACAAAGGGATTGGTAATGAAACGTTCGTCCGTTTGCTGTTGGTTGCGGAAATATCCCCGCGCCAGGGAAACACCGCCGACGCACAGTTCTCCGGGAACGCCAATGGGAACCGGTTGCAAGTTCTCGTCGAGAACGTACAGTTTGGCGTTGGCAATGGGACGACCGATAGGCGGTAGCTTGGGCCAGGAATTGGGTTTTCCTGACAATGTGTAGGTGGCGACCACGTGGGTTTCGGAAGGACCGTATTGATTTTGCAATCGGCAATTGGGCAAGGCTTCCAAAAAACGCGCGATCGCAGGGGTAATTTGTAGTTGTTCCCCGGCTGTAACGATCTCTTGTAAGGATTGGGGAATTTTTCCGCGACGTTGGGCGGCTTGAGCCAGTTGCGATAGGGCGACGAATGGCAAAAAGACCCGTTCGACTCGTTCTTGCACCATTAGCTCCAACCAGCGATTGGGGTCGCGACGGGCTTCATCTGGCATCAGAACCAACGTTCCGCCGGCACTCCAAGTGGCAAAAAGCTCTTGGAAAAATACGTCAAAACTGAACGCTGCAAACTGCAAGGTACGTGCCCCTTGCTGCTGGAGGCGAGAGATTTGCCTCTGGAAGCGAATCAAGTTGTTGAGGGGACGGTGGGTCATAGCCACGCCCTTGGGTTGTCCGGTGGAACCGGATGTATAAATGATGTATGCCAGGTTATCGACGTTTCGGCTGCTTCGACGCGGCTCAGCACCAGTTCGGTCAACACCAGGGGTTGCCAGCGGTTCTAAAGGAGCATCGCTATACTTGGCAATCTCATCCGAGTCGGTATCCAAACATAAAGTCGTACAACCATCGGGCAGCCTGGCTTGCAAATGCTCGTGGGTGAGGACAATTTTGACCTGTGCGTTCTCGCTCATATAAGCCAAACGTGCTTGAGGCAGGTTGGGATCTAGGGGAACGTAGGCACCGCCAGCCAAAAGGACGCCCAAAACAGCCACTGGCAACCAAGCTTCCGACCTTTGGGCATAAATTTCTGGAGAAACGCTCAGACAAATGCCGACTTGGGTCTCCGGTCCTACGCCTAGCGATCGCAGTTTGCGGGCTAGTTGGTTGGCTTTTTGGTAGAGGGTTTGATAGGTGAGGGTTTGTTCTCCCAAAGATACCGCTTCGCGCGTGGGGGTTTGGGCAACCTGTTCGACAAACAACTGGTGAACGGGCGTTTCTGGATAGTCAACTTCGGTGGCTTGGAAGGTTTGCAAAACTTGCTGTCGCTCGGCTGGTGGCAGCAAAGACAGTTGCGAAATGGGTTGCGACGGTTGCTTGGCAATATCGGTTAAGAGCGTTTGCCAGTGGGTGGCCAAGCGTTCGATGGTTTCTGAGTCGAATAAATCGGTATTGTATTCTAAAGTAATAATGCCCCGGTTTTGTTCGTCCACACGCAAAAGCAAGCTGAGGTCGAATTTGGCTGTGGCCGTATCCAAATCCCACAGTTTGAAGCTCAATCCTGGAATTTCCGGCAAAACCGGCATATCGTGAAAGGCAAATAGAACTTGAAATAAGGGAGAATGGCTGGTATCTCGCTGCGGTTGTAGAACTTCTACCAGTTTCTCGAAGGGCAAATCCTGGTTGGAATAAGCATCGAGGGCGGTCTCGCGTACCCGGTCGAGCAGTTCTGAAAATGTCGGATCGCCGGATAAATCGGAACGCAGCACCAACGTGTTGGCAAAAAAGCCGATTAACTGCTCGTAAGCAGCATGGTTGCGGTTGGCAATGGGTGACCCGACGGCAATATCTGTTTCCCCAGTATAGCGGTACAGCAGCGTTTGGAATGCTGCTAGCAACACCACGTAGGGCGTGGCATTGTGCTGCCGGGCAAGCGATCGCAGAGAGGCCATCAATTCCGGTTCTACGACTAACTGATGCTGTGCCCCGCGATAGCTTTGCTGTTGGGGACGGGGATGGGCGAAGGGCAACTCCAAAACTGGTGGTAAAGGATGCAATTTTTGCTGCCAGTAATCCAGTTGTTTTTGCATGGTTTCCCCTTGCAGCCACTGGTTTTGCCGTACAGCAAAATCCACGTATTGCACGGAAAGTTCCGGCAACGGCGTTCGCGAAGCGTCTCCGCAGGAGAAAGGCTGCTGCTGGGAAAAGGCTTGGTACAAAGTCGTCAGCTCTCGCAGCATCACCGTACGGGACCACGCATCGGAGATAATATGATGGGAGATAAACACCAACAGGTAGCGATCGCGTTCCAAATGCAGTAGCTTGGTCCGCAAAAGAGGCGATTTTGTCAGATCGAAAGGCTTTTCCGCTTCTTCTCGCGCCAATTGTTGGGCTTTTTCCTCTTTACAAGCAGAATCCGTCTGCTGCAAATCCACCACTGGCATTTCCAGTTGAAAAGGGGGATCGACAATCTGGACCGGTTCGCCATTTTGCTTGGCAAATCGGGTACGCAATACCTGGTGGCGGCGGATCGTTTCGCTAAAACAGCGCTGCAAGATATTTGCGTCTAGTTGTCCTTGAATTTCCACAGCCCCAGGAACGTTGTAGAAAGGACTTTCTCCCACCAGTTGTTCCAAAAACCACAGGCGCTGTTGGGCAGCAGATAGGGGAAATACCGTTTCTCCCGTTTGCGAAACTGGTGCATCTTGACTGCCCTCAACGCTAGGCGATTGAGTTGTATCGGACGATTTTGATTGGGATTGGGAAAGTTTTTGCAGCAGTTTTTCCCGCTGTTCGGGGGATAAAGCTGCAATTCGTTTGGCAAGGTCGCTCATAATATCATCGAGGTTGCTGATGTGAGGGTTGGCAAAATAGGAACGTTTCGGAGAATCTCATACCAAATCTGATATTGCTAAATCACAAACGTAACCTGAACCGTCCCCCTTACTAAGGGGGACTACAGGGGGTTCTTCAGTCTAAGCAGGATTTGGTATCACTACGAATCCGCTTCAATTTCCGCCAGCCATTGCGATAGTTCTGTTTCGTCCACTTGTTCGGCAAGCGCTTGTTCCACCAAAACCGCTAAATCGGCAATCGTTGGCGATTCAAACAGCGATCGCAGGGGAACATCCACCCCAAAAGCATTTCGTACCCGCGATATTACTTGAGTGGCAAGCAAGGAATGCCCCCCCAAATCGAAAAAGTTCGCTTGAATGCCGATATTGTCGGTTTGCAAAATCTCTTGCCAAATCTCTACCAATTGGGTTTCCACCTGGGTACGCGGTGCCATCGAACTGGTTTCTTCCGTTTCTGGTGTTGGTTCGGGTAGGGATTGACGGTCAATTTTGCCGCTGGGCGTTCGCGGTAGGGCGTTCAGGGTAGAAAAGGTGGTGGGAACCATGTACCCCGGCAATCGCTCCCGGACAAATTTCCGTACCTGCCGTACGGTATCTGCTTGTTGCTCTTTGAGGGCAATGTAGGCAGCCAGTTCCGTCTCGCCGCCATGGTCCGAAGAACCGGTGCCAGAGGCACCATCGCTTTGATGGGTCGTAACGGCAACTTCCCGCACCTGGGGATGTTGGGACACAACGGCTTCCACTTCTGCCAGTTCGATCCGAAAACCGCGAATTTTTACTTGATGGTCGTTGCGTCCCAAAAATTCTAGGTTGCCGCCTTCCAGATAGCGAGCCATATCGCCGGTTTTGTACAGTCTTCCCTCAGAACGGAAAGGATGATTCGCAAATCGCTGTTGGGTTAGTTCTGGTTGGTGGAGATACCCCCGGGCAACACTAGCGCCGCCGATGTAGAGTTCTCCGGGAATCCCCAGAGGTACTGGCTGCATGTATTTATCCAGCAAGTAAGTTTCCACGTTGGGCAGGGGACGACCCAAGGGCACGGTGGGTGTTGTGAGTTCTGCTTCTACTTTATAAGTGAGAACACCAATGGTGGTTTCTGTGGGACCGTAGTGATTCCAAATTTGACAATCGGGGGCTAGATGTCGAATCTTTCGGATAAGTTCCCAACCTAGGGATTCGCCACCAAGAATGAGATGGCGGCAGCGGGGAAATTGGGCACTATCTTCATCGGCAACCAACGCCGCCAGGTGGGAAGGGGTCATTTTCAGGCAGTCAATCCTGTGGGAGGTGCAATACTCGGCAAAAGCTTGCGGATCGGCTAAGCGATCGCCCGACAAAACGTGCAAGCAGCCACCGCCACACAGGGCAGGGAAAACAGCTGTATTGCCCAAATCGGCAGCTAGGGTGGAAACCGTGGCGTAGGTCGCCCTATCGGGCAGCGACAGGCGATCGCTGATGCCATATACATAATTGAGAACTTGCCGGTGTTCCACAGCTACGCCTTTAGGTTGACCGCTGGACCCCGAAGTGAAGATAACGTAGGCAAGGGAATCGCTGGTTGTGCGGTGGGTGGGATTGGGGAGAGACTCCTCCGTGCTATTGGTGTATTTGGTGTCGATACAAATGATGGGACTTTCTTGTTCTTCCCATAGGTTTTGCAAGGATTGCTGGGTTACGATCGCAACTGGGTTGGCTTCCGCCAGCATTCGTTGTCGGCGTTGTTGGGGCATGCCCGGGTCCACGGGTACGTAGGCACCGCCAGCTTTGAGAATGCCCAGTAGGGCCACAATGCTGTGGGCGGAACGTTCCAAACCAATGGCAACCAGGGTGTCCGGTCCCACCCCAAATTCTTGCTGCAGGTGGTGGGCTAGTTGGTTGGCGCGTTGGTTCAGTTCTGCATAGGTAAGTTGTTCTTGCTCGAATTGCAGGGCTATGCGATCGCGACAGCGTTCTACTTGCTCTTCAAAAAGCTCGTGCAAGCATTTATTTGTGGGAAAGTCTCGTTGAGTTTGGTTGAATTCGACAAGCAGTTGTTCGCGATCGCGATCGTCGAGCAGGGATAGTCGGTCGATGTTTCGATCTGGCGCTTCTACCGTGCTTTCTAGCAGGGTTCGCCAATGACGGCTCAGACGGGCAATGGTGGCTTCGGCGTAGGTAGTCGCATTGTAATGGAAAACGAAATCCAGACCCTCGGCATGGCGATGGCAGGATAGACAAAGCTGGAAGCGATCGCTGGTGGTTTCGATGCGTTGGATGTCAAATGTGAGGTTGCAAGCAGAAAAAGAAGGCTGTTCTAGAAACTCAAAACCAACTGGCAAAGAATTGGGGCTGGCTAGAGGCGTAGCACCAGCAACGATATAATCTTGCCAACCCAGTACCTGTTCTTGGGCATCTCCAACATATTCCAGCACTTGGGAAAACGGCCAGCTACCATCGAGGGTAATGGGAACCGGTAGCCATTTGGCTAGCAATCCCGCTGTGTTATCTAAGTCCTCGTAAGGTCGGCCGTCGCTGCCGTAAACAGTAAGCAGGGAGCGCTCTCCGGAACCGCCGACGCGCCACAAAAGTGTTTGCCAAGCAGCAAACAGCCAATCCTCTAGGGAATTGTCATAGTTTTGGGCTGCCTGTTCTAACTTTTCTAGCAATTCCGGTTCTAAGTGAAGGGAGTAGCGATCGCAGCTTTCCTGACTTTTTTGACGCACGCTTCGACTCAGCTCAGCGCCAGGCTCAGTACAAGTGGGAATCTCCGGTGTACTATACCGTTCCAGATTGCTGGGCTGCCAGAATTCCTCGCCTGTTTCTGCTTTAAACTCGGAAAGGACTTCGTATTGCCATTGAGAAACTTGACTGTATTGAACGATTTCTGATTCTGGCAGAATATTTTCGCCGCCAGTAGCATACAAATCGCTCAGTTCGGCAAGCAAAATATTGAAGGTTGTGCGATCGGCACAGAGTGCTGGTAAGCTGAGCAAAAGGAAAGATTTCTCTGGTGCGGTGGGCAACAACCATACCTGTAAGGGATTTTCCCTGGGGCTAGCTGGGGCGTTGGCAATTTGCTCGATTTGAGCCTGTTGCTGCTCGGGATTCAATTCCTGTAAATCCCGTACTTCCCAGTCAAACGTGGCGTGTTCGGAAACCACCTGTAAGGGATATTGCATCCCGACATGGCGCTGAAATGTGCTACGGAGGATTTCGTGGCGATCGCAAAGAGATTGGATACTGGCATAAAGGCGATCGCGATCGAGATTTCCGCTGATGGAAACCAGGCATTTGGCCCGGAAATTTGTATTTTGTTGCTGTTGCCAATCCCAAAGACGTTTTTGTTGTGGCGACAGGGCATATCCTTGAATGGTTTCTTCGGCTAGCATAGTTACGTCTCTCTTGTAGGAATCATCAATTTTGTCCAAAAGTCGTTATTTCCCAAACCCCTTGGGAAAAAGAATATCCGTTCGTTATTTTTGAACAACGCCATTGGCAGCAGCCGGGCAAACATCTTGCTTGTAGGTCATATCGCCCATAGCAACGACAATTTTGCGTTCTCCAGCATAGGGATCGCGTCCGTGGGCAGCTAGCATATTATCTAGCATTAAAATATCGCCAGCTTGCCACTGGAAACGGCAGGCTTCTTGTTCGTACAAATCCCGAATGGCAGCCACATCTTCGTCGGCTATTGCCGTTCCATCGCCGTAAAAAACATGGCGCGGCAAATTGGGAAGATCGAACAGGGAAAGTAAAGAATCCCGCGTTTCCGATTCCAAACAGGCAATATGGTGCAACTGCACTTGATTGAAGAAACTTTTCTCGCCAGTTTCTGGATGTTGGATGACCCCCGGTCCTTGTTGCTGCGTAAACAAACAATTGTCTTCTTTCCACTTAAATTCAATGCCAGCGCGGTGACAATATTCTTCTACTTGGGAAGGGTCGTCGGTGTGGAAAAATTCTTGCCAGCTAACATCCATATCCTGACGGTAATTGCGCGCGTACATTAAGCCTTTTTGTTCGAATTTTTCCCGGATTTGCGGGTCTATTTTTTGATAAATTCGGCGGCAATCAACAATGGGCGTAGCGCCTCCTTGGGAAGCGGGTTGCAAGCAGCAGAAAAAGATTTTGCGCGGCCAGCAATGCATGTGCGAACTTTCGTTGTGAAACAGAATCGAACGATCGGCGGGATAGGGGGTAGAACCGTAAACGCGATCGCTAATATCCTGTCTGGGCAAATCGCCATAATCGCCAAATAAATGGGGGCAAATGGCACTGGCTACCTTTTCAAATTTTTCTACGGATTGAGTATGAAAGTTACGAAAGAGAATGGCACCGTGTTGGAACAGTTCTTGTTCTAAATAAGAGCGATTTTGCTGCGCCCATTCTGCTAAATCGACTTCGGCAAAATTGGGTTGCAAAACCAAGGGAAAAGCCCTTTCCTGCAAGTGGGGAAGGTAACTGGCTTGGACCAAATCTTCGCCGCGAGACGCGATCGCTTGGGGTTGGATTTTTTGGAATTTGCCTCGGGACAAACGTGGTTTTTTCTGTTTGGTTTTTGATTTTTTGGATGGAAAAGAAGAAGCAGACATTTGATTGGGTTGAATTGACCTAGCGAACTGATGCAATCGTGTGTCGGGATGGGTAACAATTTTCTCTAGCAAAGCCACAAAATTTTGGGACAATTGCTCTATTCGATTTTGGGAAAATAAATCGGTGCGATATCGCCAATTGCCCACCAAGTTCCCTTGTTTTTTCCCCACAAAAAGACTGAGGTCGAATTTAGAGGTTTGGTCGTTGACTTCCACCGAACTCATGGTTAAACCTTGCCCGGCGTTGCCCGAAGATTGTGAGGTTTGAAACTCTGGCATTGGCGTGTTTTGTAGGACAAACAGCGATCGCACTAGGGGCGTTTCCCCGGCTTGGCGTTCCGGCTGCAATTCCTCCACCAGTTTTTCAAAGGGCAATTCCTGGTGTGCGTAAGCCCCCAATGCCACTTGGCGTATTCTTTGCAGCAAGGTCCGAAAGCTGGGTTGCCCGGACATATCGGTTCGCAAAGGCACCAAGTTAACGAAAAATCCAATTAAGTCCTCAGTTTCAGCGCGCTGGCGATTGGCTACATCGGTGCCTACCAAGATATCTTCCTGCCCCGAGTAACAATAAAGCAGGGTTTTGAAAGCAGCTAGCAAGGACATAAATAAGGTGACACCTTCACTAGCAGCCACTTTTTCCAATTGAGACAAGAGGTCCGCGCTTACGGACATGGGCAGGGTCGCCCCTTGCTGTTGTTCTGAGGATACTTGTTGGGGATTGCGATCGCTGGGTAGCTGCAAGGTCGGCGGATTGCCCCCGAGATGCTGCCGCCAGTAGGCAAGCAACGATTCCAAAGCTTCCCCTTGCAGGTGTTGTCGCTGCCAAACGGCGTAATCGACATACTGAATGGGAAGTTCTGGCAAAGAAGGTGTGGTTTGCTGGGAAAATGATTCGTACAGGGCAGCCATTTCCCGTACCAAGATGCCCATGGACCAGCCATCGGCGACAATATGATGTAAGGTAAGCAAAACCACATGTTCGGTATCGCTCACTCGTAACAACTTGGCACGCACCAAGGGCGCTTGCTGCAAGTCAAAAGGTTGCTGCGCCTCTTTGGTGGTGTATTCCTCGATAAGACTTTCTGGTGCTTGCTGTTGGCGCAGGTCAATAACGGGAAGCGACAGGGAGGCTTCTGGTTCGATAATTTGTACCGGTTCTCCCCGTTCGTTGGTGTCAAATCGGGTACGCAGAACTTCGTGCCTTCGCAGGATTTCCTGGAGGGCTTTTTCTAAGGCAACGGCATCGAGATTCCCATGCAAGCGAGCCGCAACCGGAATATTATAAGCGTGGTTGTCCGGTTCCAGTTGGTGGAGAAACCACAATCGCTGTTGCGGAAAAGAAAGGGGAAAGGTTCGGTTTTCATCGATCTGTTTTTGGAGCAATCTTTTGAGCAGCGATCGCTTTTCGCTACTGGAAAGATTGGCAATGGCTTCTGGCAGTTGTGTCATAGAGGTATTGGCAGGCGTTTCGACCTCGCTCGACGCAGAGCGTTGCGATGGGCTGTCCTTTTCGATTTGCTGTTTGAGGTAAGCAATTAAATCGTCAATGGTGGGATATTCCAGGGTTAGAGTAGCGGGTAGTGTTACTTGAAAGCTGGTTTGCAGGCTGTTGCGCAACTCTACCGAACTGACCGAGTCAAGCCCCAGTTCCAAAAGCCCTTGCTGTCCGTTTTGCAATTCTGACAGTGGCACGCCCAAAACTTCGCTTATGTGACGGCGTATGTACAAATCGGCTTGCGTATCTTCCGAGTTGGCATCGCCGAACCCTTGGGAACGATACCAACGCGCTACTTCCGATAAGCTTTGCGCGAGAAATCCTTCCCGGGCAGCACGGCGCTGGATTTTGCCGCTGGAGGTTTTGGGCAGGCTGGCTGTTTTGAGTAACGCGATCGCATAGACTTGCAGCTCGTGTTCCGCAGCCACCGCACGACAAATCGCCCGTACAATCTCCGTTACGGGTAAGTTCCGCAGAAACCGCCTTTCCACTTCCTGTACGATAACCAGTTGGGATTCGCCTTCTATATCCACACAAACAGCTGCCCCACAACCATCTCGCAGCGCCGGATGGCTTGGTTCCACGGTCAGCTCAATATCTTGGGGATAGTAATTGAGACCGCGAATGACGATGGTATCTTTCAAGCGACCGACTACGAAGAGTTCGCCGTCTTGTATAAATCCCAAGTCTCCAGTGCGCAGAAAAGGTCCTTCTCCCGTATCCGCTAGAAAGGCACGGAACGTTTCTTCGGTTTCGGTGGGTCGCTGCCAATATCCTTGCGCCACGCTGCTGCCAGCTACCCAAATTTCGCCAACGCCATCGGCAGCACATTGCGTGTGAGAAACAGGATCGACAATCGCTACTTGGCCATCCAAGCGGGGTTTTCCAGAGCTGACCACCTCTTTGGCACTTTCGGAACTTTCGGGAGGTCGAACGCAGTTGGCTTGCAGGGAACGCTGGTCTACCTGCCGAACAACGGGTAAACTTTCTTTCTCTGCTCCAGATACCAGCAGCGTTGTTTCCGCCATGCCGTAGCAACAGTAAAAAGCGGACTTGCGAAAATGGCATTTGGCAAAGGTCTCGGCAAACTTTTGTAAGGTTTGGGCGCGGATGGGTTCGGCTCCGTTGAAAGCTAGTTCCCAACAGCTCAGATCTAACGCTCTCGTTTGCTGGGGAGAAATTTGGCGCACGCACAAGTCGTAGGCAAAGTTGGGTGCCCCACTGGCAGTAGCGCGGTAGCGATGGATGGCTTGCAACCAGCGTACCGGCTTTTGCAGAAAAGCGACTGGCGAAAACAAAATGCACTGTCCGCCTATGTATAGGCTTTGTAAGGCACTTCCCACCAACCCCATATCGTGGAACAGAGGCAACCAACTCACAACACGAGTACTTTCGGAGCTTTGGAAGGCTTGTTGGATAATACGTTCGTTATCCAGTAGGTTTTCGTGGGTGACCATGACACCTTTCGGGGTTCCTGTAGAACCCGAAGTATATTGCAGAAACGCCGGCGTATCTTTACGGATGGGGGGTTCGGCTTCGCTCAATGTCAGTGGTGCCTGCCATTGACTGGCTTGGGTTGTGGCGATGGTATCGGTAGCCAGCCAATGCAAGGAGGGAAATTCTGGTTCTTGTGCGCATCTGGCTTGCAAGTCTGCTTGTTGGGTCGCTACAGTCAGGGCAAGACTGGCATTGGAATTGTTGGCGATCGCTTTTAATCGCGATAGATGTTGGTTGCGTCGCGGCGGATAAGCGCCAACAGCAATAATACCGGCATACAAACATCCCAAAAAGGCAGCAATGTATTCAATCCCTTGCGGGTGCAACAGCAAAGCCCTCGCTCCCATGGGAGCAACCTTTTGTAAATGGGCTGCGATCGCTTGGGCGCGTTGGTTTAGCTCTGCGTAAGTCCACCGTTCGGTTTCGGTTTCTCCATCCTCAAGAAAGATATACGCCAGGCGGTGGGGATGCTTTTGTGCCCTATATTGCATTAGATCGACCCAAGTAGTAAGACTCCGAGCTGGCATTGCCCTGAGATTCCCCGTGGGGCGCGGTGTCGATAGCGAAAAATGGCATGGATTGTTGCTGTACTTACCGTTCATGGGTTCGATGGTTTCCTAGGGGGCTGATGCTTGAGATCGAGACAAAAAACTGAAAAAGGCGATCGCACTTGTGTTTTGACGTTCCTGTTTCGCACGACCAAGCCAACAGGCCCAAATTGGATCCAAATCCTCATTTAGGATCCAACTTAGGTAGCTTTGATGGTAACTGCAGGTATTGTATATCTATCGAAATATATTTGCAAGAGTATTGGTAAAAATTTTCAATTGACAGACAGAAAAATCGTTAGCGATCGCAGCCAAACTGAAGTCGAGCGTGCGTTCGGGCAGCAAACGAACCGCCTTAATCCTTGTCATATAGGACTTTTCGTCAAAACCTCGTAAAAAACTTTACAAAATGGGTTGACTTCCGTTTTTTGATAATGGTACTAATTAGCAACAATTGTAAAGCCATCATCCGTCCAGCTAATTGAAAATCGTTGCATTTTTGCTGGTCGTTATTGAAACCAATTTTCCATAGAATTTTCGGACCAACCCCTGTTTTTCTTCATCCAAATATTGTTGGTCCTCAGTCGCATACTGTCGATAAGGAGAGTTTACTAAGAAGTGAACAAATACAACGGTTCCATCGCTTGGTTTTGCGCCGGCATGACAATTTTTCTCGCAGCGCCGAATGCGGTTGCGGAAACCATATCCGTCACTGGCGTGCGTTTAAACGAAACCGAACAGGGCGTGGAAATTGTTCTAGAAACTTCCCCCCTAGGTGAAGTACGCGCCTTTCAAACCAAATTTGGCAATACCATCGCCATCGACATTCTCAACACCCGCCTGCAAAGCGACTCCTCAGAAGGCTTTCGCCGCCAAAACCCCACAGCCAACATTGCGGCGATTGAAGTCATCCAACAAAATCAAAACAGCATTCGCATTCTGGTGAAGGGCACCCAGCAAGTTCCCAACGTGCAACTGACAGAACAACAAGAACGTCTCACCCTCGCCGTTGATAGCGGTACGCCGGTTGCTCAAGAAGGCAGGGAAAGCGAACCCCAACCGGAAACACCTACCCAACCAGAAGAACTCCCCACCCAACCGGAAACCCAACCAGAACCCGGAGAACCGATCCGGCTGATCGTCACACCCACGCGAACGGAAGAAAGAGAGGAAGACGTAGCTCGTTCCACCACAGTCATTACCCGAGAAGAAATTGAAGAGCAATCCGGACTTTCCACAAACTTACCGGACTTGCTGGGGAGAACAGTACCTGGTTTGGGACCACCCACCCAAAGTGCTTCTACACGTACCCAATCCCTACGGGGTCGCCAGCCTTTTATTTCCGTCGATGGTGTTCCCCTCAACAGCAACCGCCGCGACTTCCAAGGATTGCGAAGCATCGATCCGTCGGCTATCGAACGCATTGAAGTGGTTCGCGGACCAACAGCCGTTTTTGGTTCCGATGCCACCGGTGGTGTGATTAACATTATCACCCGCGAAGCTGCTCGAGAACGCATAACAGGTAGCACCAGCATTTCCCTAGGACCTCGCCTATCTCTATCCGACCTATCCGAAAGTTTTGGTGGCGGGATTAGCCAAAGCCTTTCTGGCGATCTAGGTTCTGTAGACTATGCATTCACAGCCTCTTTTGAAGGGACGGGGAATGCCTTTGATGCCGGCAACGACTTAATTCCCATTGGTCGTTCCCAAGGATTGGACAATCTAGAAACCCTCAACCTATTCGGCAAAGTAGGTGTGGATATTACCGAAGACCAGCGGCTGCAAATTTCAGCCAATTACTTCGACGACAAGCAAGACGTACCCACCCTACCCGACCCCAGCGTCAACGAAACCCCAGAACGGGAAACCGCTAGGGCTTTGGATACGGGAGATTTGGACATTGACGAACTTCCCGGTCGTGAAGAGACGGTCATCAATCTCAAGTACAGCCACGACGATTTGCTGGGCAGTCAATTTAGCTTGCAAGGTTTCTTCCAAGAATCGCTCACCCGTACTATCCCCGAAGACAAGCGCGATACGATTTTTCAGTCAGTTTCCCGTACGGAAATTGATTCCGAGAAGCTAGGCATCCGTTTGGAAGTGGAAACTCCTATATTTGAAGACGCCAACTTATTTTGGGGGGCAGATTACGTAGAAGAATCTGTAGACAATCCCATCGAAATTTTCAATGCCGCTACCTTTGACGAGAGCGGTGGTACCGAATTTGATAAGGTAGACGAAGAATTTTTTGCGCCATCTTACGATTTGAATACCTTGGGCTTGTTTGGACAGTTGCAGTGGGATGCCACGCAAAAGCTCTCGTTAAGCGGTGGCGTACGTTTCGAGCGATTTGAGGTATTTGCCGACAGCTACAACGTTCTCGGCGATATTGCTTTAACCAGAGCGGGCAATGCTGTGGAAAATGTGGAAGGTGGCGACATTGCTTTCGACGATGTGGTGTTTAACGTGGGGGCTGTCTACGACCTGACCGAAGAACTAAGTTTGTTTGCGAACTTTGCTCAAGGGTTTTCGGCACCGGATTTTGGTCGTGTTTTGCGCTTCCCGCCGCGAGGTGCCGGTAGCGTGAGCGAGTTTGTGGATGTTACTGAACCTGTGGTGGTGGATAACTACGAATTGGGCTTACGAGGCAATTGGGACCAAGTACAGTTTTCGTTGGCTGGGTTCTTTACGTATTCCGATTTGGGAGAAAACGTTCGCGAAAGCGATGAAGGACCATTTTTGGAATTGGAACGTTCTCCCACTCGTACCTATGGTTTGGAAGTTAGTCTGGATTACCAGCCTTCCCAAGATTGGCAGTTAGGAACCAGCGTCACCTGGGTGGAAGGAGAGAGCAATCCCGAAAACACCGATGAAGGATTTGTGGCGTTGAGTACGCGGGAAATTCAACCGTGGAAAATCACGGCTTACGTGGATAATCAAACGTTGCCTAGCTGGCGCAATCGCTTGCAACTGTTGGTGGTTGGCGGTCGCGATAGAGCGTTTGACGATGGTGTAGACGATCGCGATATTGATGGTTACATTACGTTAGATTACATTAGCGAGGTGGATGTGGGACCGGGAACCCTCCAACTTGGCATTCAGAATCTATTGGACAATCAATATTTCCCGGTGGATTCGCAGTTGCAGTCGGAAAACAGTCGCAATTCGGCGGCGTTGGGTCGCACGTTGAGTTTGGAATACAGCGTCCAATGGTGAGATATGAAGCAAGAAACGAAGAAAGGACATGGCTGATGCATAATAGGTCATCCGAGGTATATAGACCACGAAACTGTAGGGGCAGTGCCCCTGTGCCTGCCCCTACCATAGGCAGTGCCCCTGTGCCTGCCCCTACCATAGCAACGGTAAACCGGGCAACCACGGGGGGTTGCCCCTACAAGAAAATTGCGGTTTGGATTTGGTATAAATTCCCAAGTTGGCTAGTTAGTGGGTTGCTAATCGCTATTTCTCTTTACCTCAGCGGTTGCGGTTCGACTTCACTCACCACAAATGGTGGCAGTTCTCAAAATGCCCAGCAATCCTCCCAAACGGAAACCACCCAACCCACGCGCACGATCCAACATGTCGCTGGTAAAACCCAAGTTCCTCAGTCACCAGAGCGAGTAGTGGCTTTGGACAATATTGCTCTCGATAGCGTTTTGGCGTTGGGAGTGACGCCGGTGGCTGCTTTGTACAATGAAAATACGGGCGAGTTTCCGGTTCATTTGCGCGATCGCTTGCAAGGTAAAGACGTAACCAAGCTTTCTCCCACCCAGCAAAGCATCGAACAGATTACCGCTGTCAAACCCGATTTGATTGTAGGGGGCAAAAATGTAGAACCGGTCTACGATTTGCTATCTCAGGTCGCACCAACGGTTTTGTTGGGCAAAAGTGGTTCTTCCAATTGGAAAGATAAACTACAACTGGTGGGCAAAACCTTAGGCAAGCCAGAAGCCGCCGACCAACTGTTGCAAGACTACCGCGATCGCTTGGCGAATTTGCGGGAACAATTGGGCGGAAAAGCAGATAAATTAGAAATTTCTGTAGTGCGGATTTTTCCCGATCGCGTGCGTCTGTATCAAAAAGACTCCTTTATCGGTCGCATTCTCGAAGATGCTGGGTTATCTCGCCCTACCGCTCAAAACAAAGACCGCCTTTGGTCGGAAGTATCCCGAGAAAACCTCGATGCTGCTGATGGGGACGTTATTTTTGTGTGGACGCTGGGCGACGAAGCCGAAAGTGCTTTGCAAAAATTGCAATCCGATCGCTTGTGGTCGCAATTGGATGCCGTGCAAGCAGGCAAAGTCTACGAAGTCCCCGGTTACTGGATTGGCAGAGGACCGATTGCTGCCAACGCTGTTATCGATGACCTGTTTCAATATTTGGTAGAATGAGCCAACGTCAGCCCAAGACAAGTCCCAACCATACCCGTTCTTTTTATATTGTCTGGAGCGGTCAGCTGGTTTCTGCCATTGGCAGCCACATGAGTCATTTTGCCATTTCCATTTGGGTGTGGGAACAAACGCAACAAGCAACGGCATTGGCGCTGGTGGCTTTATTTACCCAAATGCCGCGCGTCCTCGTATCTCCCTTAGCCGGGGGATTGGTCGATCGCTGGCATCGCAAAACCCTCATTTTATTGGGGGATACGATCGCTGCTTTGTCTGTGGTTACCCTGTTGCTACTTTATCTGATGGGCAGCTTGCAAGTTTGGCATTTCTTTTTTGCGGGAGCTGTCAACGGTACATTTTCGCAGTTGCAACAGCTAGCCTATACCGCCTCTATTTCCCAGTTGGTTCCCGAAGGGCAGTATACGCGCGCTGGCGGCATGAGTTCGGTATTGCACTACGGTTCTGTGATTTTAGCACCGGCACTGGCAGGCAGTCTTTACGAACCGGTGGGGTTGGCTGGTATTTTTGCCGCCGATTTGGGAACGTTTGCTTTTGCCGTGGCGACGGTGGTGGCTGCGACCATTCCCTCTCCCAGGGGAACCCCTCAAGAATCCAAGCATAAAGCTTCTAAAACCAATTTCTGGCATCACATTATTCTGGGTTTCCGTTACGTATTTGCCAATCCGAGTTTGTTGGCTTTGCTAGGGGCAATGGCTTTGTTCCAACTTATCCACGATATTGGTAAGGGTCTGTACTCACCCATGATTTTAGCCCGTTCTGGCGGCGATGCCCAGGTTTTGGGAACGGTGGCAGCAGCCGCTGGTATCGGTGGCATTTTGGGGTCGGTGTTGGTTGGGGTTTGGGGCGGTCCCAAACGGAAAATTCATGGCTTCCTATTGGGTATGGTTGGGGCAGGTTTGAGTAAGATTGTGTTTGGTTTGGGGCGATCGCCTATGGTTTGGGTGCCCGCACAATTTTTATCTTCTGTGCATTTTCCTACGATTCACAGTACCCGACAAAGCATTTTATTTGCTCAAGTAGACCCCAATTTCCAAGGCAGGGTTTTTTCCATTGGGTTTTTGCTTGTAGGCGCAATTCCGCCATTTGGAAAATTGCTGGCAGGATTTATTGCCGATCGCTTTTTGGAACCGGCGATGATGCCGGGAGGTTGGCTAGCTGGCGTGTTTGGCGGTATTTTTGGCGTGGGGTCCGGTGCTGGCATGGCGCTGCTTTATACCATTTCCTCCATAGGTTTGGTCTTAATTGGGTTGGCAGGATATACTTGGAAACCCTTACGGAATGTCGAGTTTTGGCAACCAAAAACGGTAGAAAAAGTAACAGGAAACGAACCATGAATCCATTGACCCAGTCTGGTGAAGCTCATTTTTGTTCGGTGGTCTCGAAAGCCAACGGCGAAGACCCCATTGGTTCGGCGGGGAATTACGACCAATGGTTTGTTTTGGAAACGCCACCACCTTGGATTGAGGAGTTTTGGCGGGAAATTCCGGCCTTGCAACCCATGCTGGCGGTTGCCAAACAGCGCATGGAACGGGATGGTTTGAAAATGCGACCGTTTGCCATTGCCAGCGATCGCGAATACTCCCAAAATATTCCTCAAGGCTGGATGCGTTTGATACACTATCGCCGTCCGGGTCTATTGTTTGCTCGCTTTGAAAAACAAGAATATATTTTACCGAAAGAACAAGTTAGCGATTTAGCGATCGCTTTATTAAACAACAACCAACAACAGCTAGCTGCCTTCCAAAAATTTCGTCAGGAGACCAACCACATTCGCGATTTGCTAGTTTGTACTCACGGCAATGTAGATGTGGCTTGTTCTCGCTTTGGCTATCCCATTTACAAACAATTGCGTTCCGAATACGCACCCGCCTCCCCAGGCAACCTCCGCGTTTGGCAATGCTCTCACTTTGGCGGCCATCGCTTTGCCCCTACCCTCATCGACCTACCAGAAGGGCGCTATTGGGGACATTTGGAACCAGGCATGTTGGATACTCTGGTCTGGCAGCAGGGGGATGTAGAGACCTTGCGATCGTTTTATCGCGGTTGGGCTGGACTAACGCAAATCGAACAAATTGCCGAACGTGAAATATGGATGCAAGAAGATTGGGCGTGGTTGAATTATCAAAAAAAGGGAAAAATCCTAGATATAGACCGAGAAAATCGCGAGTGGGCAGATATTCAACTAGATTTTACTGACTCCCAACAAAATATTTCCGGACAATATACAGCCAGAGTAGAAGTTAGCCATACAGTGGATACCATGGGAGAGTCTGGCGACGAACAAACCACCCATCTCAAACAGTATCGCGTTTGCCATCTAGTAAAAAAATAAAGCCATTTGGGGAAACCTAACTATAGGAATTTTGGAGATATTTTGCTGGATGCGCTAAACTTGCAGAGGATCGAACTTCTCATGGTGTCTGGTAGATATTTTTTCGCTATGCTACATCCTAAAGTTTTACGTTGGAGCCGTTATAGCTTCCTCTTTTTGCTTTCCCTATCGCTGACCGTTTTGCCAGCCAAAAGCGGCGTTGGCGAACAACCTAGCAGCAACGAGGCAGCCAACTCCGAAACCGCAGATTTGTCTGGTGGCAATTCTCCCATCGCTCAATATCCGCCACCGCAGCCGCAAACCTCACCCCAACCTTCTCCATCCCAACCTTCCCAGGCGGCAAATCCAGAAATATCAAAAAGACCCTCAGCCAATGCTATTATAGGATTTATCATTGTTCTGGCATACGGAGGAGCTTGGATTTTCCACAATATCGATGAAAAACGCGCCCGCCTGCGTCGCCGCAAAAACAATACTGGTACATGGAGCAAACGTAGTTACGGTGGTGGGAATAACTTAGGCGGCAGCGGTTTTTAATGGTTTTTTAACGATCTTTTCAGTAAGGTTGTTCCCCTTGAAAATTGCCGGGGGGATTGTACTGGCAAACCAAAAATTCCCGTTGGTCGTTACTCGCCAAACCGCAACCTACTTCTTGAGTATCCTGCCAAATCAACTGCGTGTAATGACCGCATTTTTGCCAGCTACCTTCGCAAGCGTTGGGAATGGCACGATTGGGGATAAAATATTGTTTTTCTTCTCCCCAAGCATCGACCATATCTTCCCAGGAAAAATAGCCTTTGGTTCCCGACCAAATATTTTCTCCATATTCGCCGTTGCTTTCGCTGTGTTCCATGGTATCAATTTCGGCGAGATGTTCTGCCCATTTTTTGGCGCTGGCTGCCAGTTCTTGCGACCATTCCAGAGGAGATACGCCAACTTCTTCTCGGTATTGATTGTGGGTTTGCAGGATTGTATTTTGGGCTTGCGTATCGATTTGCCTGGGGGCGGATAGCAATGGTAGAGTGGGTAGGGTAATGGCAACGAAACCAGCCGTTGCTAGAACGAGTTTGGAAATTGGTAGCATTAGGAATAACTTGACTCGACGGTGTTGGTTCTATTTTATATTTTATACAAAATCCGCACTGCAAAAACCCGAGAAATCCCCTCGTCTCTTCCCCGTCTTCTATGTCAAGGGTGATGGAACCTATTATTTTTTGGCATAGGTTTTGCAACAGACAACACCAGCCACTTATATCTAGAACCTCAATGTCGAGTCTTCGGGGGAATTTTTATAGAATGGCAAGATGGTAGCACTCCGATTTTCAAGTGTCAAGAATTTGGCAAACCATTCAAGTTCCCTGCACGGCATACAGAAAAATTTTCACGCTTAGTACAAAAATTGGGGATAGTGAAAAGAGAAGCCAGTTCAAGCAACTCTCCCAGTGTCCTTGATTTTCTGCACTTCCCTACGATTCGTTCATTTTACCACGAGCGATCGCGAAATTTGGCTTGCAAAAATTCGGTAAATACCCGTACTTTCGTAGATAAGTGCCGGCTGATAGGATGCAATATCCAAATCGAAATGTCCGGTACTTGATAGTTTGGTAAAATCCTTTGCAAACTCCCTTGCTGCAACGCTTTGCCAACAATAAATTCCGGCAACATAACAATTCCCAATCCGGCAATCGCCGCATCCCGCAACACTTCACCGTTGTTGGAATATAAATTTCCCTGGATGCAAATTGTATGTTCTCCGTCTTCGCCAGTGAGTTTCCATGGGTTACCTGTTGCCAAATAACCGTAATGAAAACAAGTATGGTGGCGTAAGTCTTGGGGATGGGTGGGAATTCCATATTTTTCTAAATAAGCACCAGAGGCACACAGATACCGGGGAACCGTGGTCAGGGGATTGGCAACCATATCTGGCGATTCTGGAGGCTGCGAAATGCGTATAGTTACATCGAAACCTTCTTCGATAGGATCCACAAACCGATCGTTGAGGGTTAGTTCTACGTGTAATTGTGGATGTTGTTCGATAAACTCCGCGATCGCTTGGGATAAGTGTAGCGTACCAAAGGAAACAGGTGCATTCACCCGCAAATTGCCTCGAAGTTCCGTTTGTCGTTGCGAGGTAGCAGCTTCTGCAGCCTCCAAATCGGCAAGAATAGCTGTGCAGCGTTCGTAAAAAGCCATGCCGATTTCTGTGGGAGAAACCTGCCGCGTTGTCCGATACAATAGCTGTACTCCCAGTTCCTTCTCTAGATGGTTGACCAATTTGTTTACTGCCGACCGCGAACATCCCATTTCTCTCGCTGCAGCAGCAAAACCACCAAAGTTTACGACCTGTGTAAAAGCCAAAATACCAGCGAATTTGTCCATCTTAATTTCACGTTTGTACGATTGTTGATTTTTGAGAAACAAACTGTAAAAAAAATCGAGTATTGTTATTTTTTTCTCTTCAGTTCGTCATCAAAGAAAAATCCAACTTGCTAATCTTATCTTTTAGAGGGTATTATGTTAACTATCCGTCGAGAATGCGATCGCAGTGCTATCAAATTGGATGGGTGGGATAGCCGCTACACGTCTTCCTTTGGAAATGACTACGACCCCAAGCACATGGGGTTGGTTCGTTAGCGTGTTATCAACGAAGATAAACTTTTACCAGGTAAAGGATTTGCCACCCACGGACATCGAAACATGGAGATTATTTCTTATGTACTCGATGGAGTTTAGAATATGAAGATAGTAGGGAAAATGGATCGGTTCTCGTTCCATCGGACTAAAGCGAATGTCCGCTGGTCGTAGAATGACTGACAGTGAATTCAACCATTCTCAAAGCCAACCCGTACATTTTTTGCCAATTGGGATTTTTCCGGAAAAGCTAGGAGGAACTCCCGGCTACGAACAAAAAATTTCAACGAATCCGAAAAGCAAAATCACTGGTGTTTGATTGGTTCTCCCGACGATTGTTATGGTTCGGTGACCTATGCAAGCTGTATGCCAGTCAATTGAACGGTGACCTACAAAGGAACCCAGCAAGGGTGGTTGGGATACAGGTTGCTTGCGGTGGCGTACAATGAAATGGAGAATCCCTAGTAGGCGGTGATGGTGCGGCTGTTTTCGATATAGAAACGCAGGAAGCGTTAGCCTGGCGAGGGAAAATGGATACTTGCGAAGTGTTGTGCTTCGATTTGGCAGCATAAAAAACAACGGCTAGTTCTATTTTACTAAAATTTAGAAGGGGCAGGCAGCAATTGCAATATAACTTGAACAAAACCGGAATTTTTTTTTCCTGGAACGAAGCCAAGAACGAAGCCAATCTTTCTGCCAGACCCCTAGACGTTCTCAAATGAGAAGCCAGCCGCCAATCCAACGACCAACTATCAAGATGCTGGTTCTACTGTTCGAGTTTCCCATCAAGCAATAACAAACTGTGGCTTTGTATCAGGAAAAGCCAACAAAA
This sequence comes from Geitlerinema sp. PCC 9228, assembly GCF_001870905.1. Taxonomy (NCBI): domain Bacteria; kingdom Bacillati; phylum Cyanobacteriota; class Cyanophyceae; order Geitlerinematales; family Geitlerinemataceae; genus Geitlerinema; species Geitlerinema sp. PCC 9228. The sequence continues at coordinate 5,161 of NZ_LNDC01000132.1, read as the reverse complement.
AATCTGCCTTTCAGCGATCGCCAAGGCGATGTTTGAGGAACAGGTTGGTGTCTGCGAACCATTGTATTTTTACGAAAAAAAGAAATTACTCGTTTGATGGCTCTGTTTCCAAAGGAGGCGCTGTATATTCCCGCCAGCGAGCAATTTTTCCATCTACAAAAGTGAGAGAAATGGCATTGGCGGCACAATTTTCTTTGCCACTATCCCCCTTGCGATCGCGCCAAATCCACTCGACAACCGCACGGTTTTCTTCTACAATTATATTTTTGATGTCAATTTGAATATTTTCGCAGTTAGCCAAATAGTTGGCAGTAATGGCGGCAATTTGCTCTTTGCCGACAATACGTTGGTTGGAAATAATCAGTTCCGCATTGCTGGCAAATAGAGAAGCAAAGGTCGTAGCATCTTTTTGCTGGCAAGCTTGTGCGGCTTGTTGGATGCAATTGCGAATTTCAGTTGCAGTCATAAAAAAAATAGCAAAATCTCTCGGAAAATACCCATAGGTATGACAATAGTTATTATAATGTTTTTATATCACCAACTGTGTCTGTTTAATTGCCATGTCTCGCTTGCTTTTCATCAGCGATCGCTTTCCCCCCGATATCGGCGGGGTTTCCCGCAGTTCCCAACGCCTGGTTGGCGAATTGGCAGAGATGGGAATCACCGTTGATGTGTTAACCTGGACGCAATCGCTGGAAGCGGGAGAAGTGGCTAGCGATCGCTACAGTGACAACCACGACATTCAGGTCTACCGGGTGGGTCGCCATCGCCACTGGGATACCACCATGCCGCATACCCTCAACGCGATCGCTTGGTTGCAAGAGCAAAAACCTTACGATGCCGTTTGGGGACATTATTTATTTCCCGGTGGATTTTTAGCCGTGTGGTTGGGACAAAACCAGCAAATTCCCTGTACGGTCAGCGTTCGAGGCAACGATTTAGAACGGACGTTATTTCCTCCCGGTGATTTTTCCAGGTTGCAGTGGACCCTGAAAAACGCCGATGTTATTACGGCAGTTAGCGAGGATTTACGCAAAAAAATTGAAAAGATTGTTAGCGACCAAGAGATTTTCCTGTTAAAAAACGCCGTTGACGAGAAAATTTTTACCCCAGCCAGCGATCGCACAGGGATAAACTCCCTGCGAACCCAACTCAATATCGCCGAAAATGAAGTAGTTTTGGGATTTTCCGGGGAACTGCGGGAGAAAAAAGGGTCCAAATTCTTACTCAATGCCTTGCACTACCTGCGTCAATACCGACCCGCTTGCTTGTTCATTATAGGAGACATACGACCGGACGAAGAAACCAACATCCAAAAATTTGCTTCCCAATATCCAGATGCGGGAAATCGCATTATTATCACCGGTCATTTAGAAGACCCAGCTACAATTGCAAAATATTTGCAAATATGCGATGTGTACCTACAGCCGTCTTTGTGGGAAGGGATGCCAAATGCCTTGTTGGAAGCTATGGCTTGCGGTTGCTGTTGCATTGCCAGCGATGCCGGTGGCATTCCTGAAATTATCGAACACGGCAAGGATGGATTTTTGCTTCCCCGCTGGCAGCTACATCATTTGGCAACGGCTATATGGGAATTTTTGGAATTAGACGCAACCACCCGGCAGGCTATTTCTCAGGCAGCTTGCGATCGCATTCGCCAAGAATTTTCTATAGCAGCGGAAAAACAGCGTTTGCAGGAAGTTTTGCAGCGATTGGGGATTGCTTGAAATCGAAAATCAAATTTTTCCAGACTTTCTCTCCACACGCATCTTTACAAATTGTCATAGTTTGGTCAAAACTCTGGGAACGTTGACTTTCAGAAATTGGAAAAGTTCAATTTAGGGGGGATACCTTACCAAATTTGGTAGCATGGATGCCAACTTAGGTCCGATGGTAACACATCGAACCAAATACTATCAACGCTGGTAAAGATATGAAAATGCCATTTCAACGCGATCGCATCCAGCAACAATTTTTAAATATCGTTCGTGATGAAATAGAAACACGACTGCAACAGTGTTTGCACAATCAAATTGCCAACATCAATCCTGCCAATCGTTATCTTTTTGGCAGCAAACGTAATCCCTCCGAAATTCAGCTTCACTGGAACTTGAAACTGAGATTTGGCAACCAGCCAGTCGAGTTGCAGCCAGAAACAACTCTTCTCGATATCTTCAACCGCAATGACATTTGTGGCAGATTTGCCATTGTTGGCAGATTGGGTTCGGGGAAAACCACGGAACTCCTCAAACTTGCTAAAAAACTTATAGAACGAGCACAAATTAATCCTAAAACTGCTATTCCCGTTTTGCTCAGTGTATCAGTAGAGATATACAAACAAAAACCCCTACAAGATTGTATTGTTGAACAAATTAAGCAGAAATACGGTCTGCGTCGAGATATATGCAAATTGTGGTTAAATTCTGGTGCTATTATTCCGCTACTGGAGAAACTACAACTACCAATCCTAAGGAGAGAACAACAACAAGATTTTCGCAAACCAAATGTTTTTCAGGAAACTTCGCAACCCTCTGTATGGCAATCTCCTTTTGTGGTCTGCCTCACAAATCATGAATACGATTATTATCAACCATTTTTGAATTTAAATGGTTGTGTGAAAATACAACCTCTTTCCGAACAGCAGATCCAAAACTACCTACAGCAAAATGAATGCCAACCTTTGTGGAATACTATTCAAAACGATGGAAGTTTTATGCGTGAAACCCCAAATGAATTGGGATTGGCAAGAATTCCTCTATTTTTAAATGTCGCGATCGCAACTAGCTCTAAAATCAATTTTCAATACTGGCAGCAACTTTCTTCAACAACAGAACGAATTGATTATTTGTTTTCCATCTACATAGATAAGTTTGTCATGATTGATTTTACAGGAAACGAACGACCATCAAAAGCGAAAATAATTTATTGGCTGGGATGGTTAGCTGATAAGTTAGAAAAAGAAAACGAAATGGAAATTTCAATTGATAAATTGCAACCTTATTGGCTGGAAAACAATAAACAAAAATTTCTATATTTATACAGTGTTTATTTTATAGGGTTTGTTTTTATTATTTCACCTTTTGTTTTGCCTTTCTTTATATCATTTTTCCTGTTTAATAACACCGATATTCTTATTTTGTTTGTTCTTGTAAATACCATTTTATGTATATTAGTTCTCGGAGTTTTATTTGCAGTTGGATTAGCTTTAGCTTTCAAGCAAGGACTAGAATATTATAGAGAAATGTTGAAAATCACAATATCCGATCGACTATGGTTTTTACCAAGACAAAATAAAAGGTTTTGGCAATTTTTGATAGGAGGAGTTGCTCTGGTTTTCCTGGTTGGAATATTTTTGGGAATGGGGGTGGGAATTCTTTTAGGAAGTTTTGCTTTATTTTGGGGAATTGCTATTTCTACCAATACTGATTCCAAAAGTCGTAAAGTTCTGGATCCCAAAAAACTTAAAAATCCAGTTTTGCAAAGGTTTATTGATAATTTTTCAATACTGATTTCTCTTGCGTTTCCTCTTGCTATTTTGTTTTACACAGGTTTATATTTGATACAACTACAAGACTATTCAAGACAAGTACAATATTTAAGTCTTCTGTCTATAGGAATAACTAGTATCGTTATAATGGCAACGATTGGTATCGTTCACAGTGGTGGTCCTACTTTTCAGCATTTTGTTCTACGCTTGATTTTGTGGTGGAATGGATATATTCCCTGGAACTATGCTAAATTTTTGGAATATGTTAGCGATCGCCTATTGTTGCAAAGAGTTGGCGGTGGCTATCGTTTCCTTCACGAGTATTTGCGAAACTATTTCGCGAAAATGTATCGCCAAAATTATACAGACAATACCTGACGGTAAACTTCAACGAGTTTCTCTCCTGCCTGTTGCCAGGTATATGTATCTTCTACCCGCTTTCTGGCATTGCTTGCCAAACGTTCCCGCAAACCCGTTTCCCCATACAGCCGCAACATCGCCTCTTTGATATCTTTTGCCGAACCCGGTTTGACCAACAGAAATTCTTCCTCGTGGCTTCCCAACTCCCGAACCACTGCCAAATTGCTGGCAATCACTGGCGTTCCCGCTGCCATTGCTTCTAAAATTTTTAAAGGACAGCATCCTTGGGTAATATTGCGATCGCAAGCTGTTAAAGGAACCATCGTCGCATCCACTTCATGCAGCCATGCCACCAATTCCGATTGCGATACCGAAGGCAAGATACTGACCGATTCTTGGATTTTACGTTTGCGGATGCGTTTTTGCAAGTCTCGCAACTGTCGGGAACGATATTTGCCAATAATTTGCAACGAAACCGGAATTTCTGCTTTTGCTAAAGCGATCGCATCTACAGCCACTTTCACCCCTTGCCAACCTGCTAGGGTTCCAAAATACAACAGCCGCAAGGTATGGGTTGCTGGCGGTGGAGAAGTGTAGGAAAAAGTTTCCAAATCTACGCCATTGGGAATAACGCGGATTTTTTCTGGAGGAATATGGCGGCTTTGCAAGTAATTTTTGGTAACTTGGCTGGGAGTGACAATCCCATCGGCGGCTTCTAGGCAAATTTGTTCCTGGCGGTGAAGTTTGTACAAAAGTTCGCGATCGCTTGCCACTTTCGGATAGCGATATTTTAACTCAATCGATGGCAAACCGTTTACTTCAAAAATTAGATAGCGACATAGGTTTTCTTTGTGGCAAGCAATGGGAAATCCTTCATAGATAGAACGAAATTGTACGATATCGAAATATTTTCCCTGCCACCATTTCCCCAACATACTCCGAAAATATTGAACTCGCTGGATGAGATGTTCGCCAACTGCAGGGAGTTGCGTTTGGATAATATTGTTGCCAATTTCTTGGGGAGGAATGGTTTTTTCGGTTGGCGATACTGTAACCAATTGTAAAGTACCCAAGGTATTTCCCAAGGTTTCGGCAAAGGCTTGAATGTGGGTAGCAGACCCTTTGCGATCGGGAACAATATCGAAAGAAATATAGGCAAGTTGCAAAGGTGACATTCTTATAGGCGATCGCTATTTTCTCAACAACGATTTTTTATTGCTATCAATCGTGAAATTTTTTGCTGGGAATGTATTGACTTTCCCTGGCAGCCTTGCTAGTATATTCTACATAATGGGAATATTGGCTTAAATTTGA